>NZ_JBVIBK010000024.1:0-157788 GCF_055573455.1 Streptomyces sp. NPDC030183 | reverse complement strand
CCACCCCCCAGGTCATCCCATCGACAGGGGGCAACAGTCATGCCGGGCCCGGAGGCCAGCGGCCCTCTTGCAGGACCGCGAAAAACATAACGGGGGGACAGGGGAACCGCTGATCGGCGGCCACCGGGTCGTGGCCCTGATCGGCTCGCCCCCGAGGGAGGAGGGTCCCGCCGGTCAGGCGGCGGGTAGCAGGCGGACGCAGCAGTGGCCCGGTGACGGCATGAGGCGTGCCTCCCAAGGCTCCTCCTCACTGCCCAGTGTCCTCAGCACGCCGCGCAGCAGGTGCAGGTTCATTCCGCACACCGTCTCGGTGTGCTCGCGGGCCAGCGCGTGAAAGGGGCAGTTGCCGAGCACGATCGTCCCGCCGTCGAGGCGCGGCTCGAAGCCATGGCGTTCCAGCAGCTCCGTCACACCGGCGGACGCCTGCTCGCCGAGCCGCTCGCCCAGTTCCGTCGCCTTGCGGTGCAGCACCGCGCGGACCGCTTCACCGGTCGCGTCGGACTCCTCCACGGCCTGCGCCAGCAGCCGCCCGGCCAGTTCGTAGTGCCGCTCGGGCAGGGTGACGCTGACCTGTCTGTCGGAGCGCCGGTACAGCTTCGCGGGCCGGCCGGCGCCCGGGCCGCTGCGTCCGCTGCGCCGCTCGTACACCACCTCCAGCAGCCCTTCGGCCGCCAGACGGTCCAGATGGAAGGCCGCCGTCTGCCGCGCCAGAGCGAGGGCCTCGGCCGCGTCGTCCCGGCCGACGGGGTCGGACTGCCGTGCCACGTGGTCGTACAGCCGGCGGCGCGTCGGTTCGTCCAGTGCCGCGACGGCGGAGACGTCACCGCCGGGTGCTTCCTTCGAGTGGTCCACGAACACCAGTGTAAAACCAACACCCATTGACTTAAGAGCCGGGCGGCGCTTCTATTGACAGTGAAAGTTGTCGATAGAAGGAGCCGGTCATGCCGTCCACCCTCAGCACCACACCTGTCACGCCCCGGCGCGGCCTCGCCACCGACCCCGGCTACCAGGCGTTCTGGATCCTGCGGACGGGATTCGCCGTGGCGCCGATCCTGTTCGGCCTGGACAAGTTCGCCAACCTGCTCGTCGACTGGCCGATCTACCTCGCCCCGTGGATCGACGACCTGGTCCCGGGCAGCGCCCAGGCCGCCATGTACGCCGTCGGCGTCATCGAGATCGTCGCCGGCCTCACCGTCGCCCTGGCCCCGAGGTTCGGCGGCTGGCTCGTGGCCGGCTGGCTGGCCGGCATCATCGTCAACCTGCTGACCATTCCGGACTACTACGACGTGGCCCTGCGGGACTTCGGTCTCCTCCTCGCCGCCGTCGCCCTGGCCCGCCTCGCGGAGCGGTACCGCACCCCGCGGAACACGGACTGACGAACCGAAGCCCCGGCCGTGGCACGAGTGGGCCCCGCTCCTCGGCGAGGAGTGCGGGCCCCGCGCCTTCGGGTGCCGCACCCGCTTGCACCGCCACCGGGCGAACAGTAAAGAGTGGGAGTGGGCTGCGGTTGCACATGAGTCAGGTGATGCGCCATGCCAGCCGTCCGGCCGGTCAAGTGACCGTCCCAGGGGTCAAGTGACCATCCCGCCCCGTCGGCTCAGCGGGCCTGATCGGCCTCCGGCGCGGGCACCGGGCGGCGCAGGAGATAGAGGCCCGCGGTCGACACCAGCAGGGCCATGCAGGCGATGAAGACCAGGCCGGCGCTTTCCAGCCCGATGGGTTCCGTCAGCAGGCCCATTCCGATGACCGGGACGGAGATGCCCGTATAGGCCACCACGAAGAGCGCGGAGATCACGGCCGCGCGCCGGTCCGCCTCGGCCGCGCGGGCCACGGCGGACAACGCCCCGCGGAACGCCAGCCCCTGCCCGGCCCCGCCGACCACCGCGCTGAGCACCACCAGCGGCAGCGACTCCCACCACAGCGCCCCCGCCAGCAGCGCCAGCCCCGTCAGGAGCGCGGCACAGCCCAGCGGCAGCGACCGGCCCACACCGACCCGGCCGACGACCAACTGCCCGGCGGTGGACGAGAAGAAGGCCAGCGCGACGACCAGACCGCTCACCGCGTGGTCGTGCATGCCGAGGGACTGGGCCAGGAAGGCCGGGCTCACCGACGTGAACACCCCGAACAGCGCGAACCCCACGAAGGAGGCGGTCGCCGCCGGACCGAAGACCGCCCGGACAGCCGGCGTCAGACCGGGCCGCTCGGGCCGTACGGCGCTCAGTGGCCGCCGCTCCCGCACGGTCTCCGGAAGGCCCATCAGCACGACGGCCGAACAGGCCACCAGAGCGAGGTGAACGGCGAACGGCAGATACAGCGGCCGGTCGGCGTACTGAGCGAGCACACCGGCGAGCAGCGGGCCGCAGCCGAGACCGCCCATGTTCGCCGCGGTCGCCACGAACGTCGCCCGCGAGGCACCGCCGGGCGGCGCCAGTTCCATCACGTACGCCGTCGCGGCCCCGGTGAACAGACCGGCCGACAGGCCCGACAGCAGCCGCCCCGTGTACAGCCAGCCCATGGCGGTGGCGCACAGGAAGCAGACGGCGCTCGCCGCCGCGAAACCCAGCCCCCACAGCAGCACCGGACGACGGCCCACGGAGTCCGAGACGTTGCCCGCGGGAAGCAGCACCCCGATGACCCCGACGGCGTACACCGCGTAGACGACGGTGACCGTCAGCTCGGAGAAGCCGAACTTCTCCTGGTAGAGGCCGTAGAGGGGAGTCGGCAGCGTCGTGCCGGCCATGCAGACGGCGAACACCGCCCCGCCGAGCAGACACCGCCGCCAGCCTCGAAGATCACCGCCCATACCGCCGACGGTAACCGCACCCCCGGACGCCCGCGCCCCGACACGGCCCCCGTCAGCGGTCGGCTCCGTCGCGCCGGCAGCGCAGGAAGAGATGGGGCTCGGGGCCGGCGCCGGGATGGTCCGGGGTGAAGACGGTGGAGTCGCGGGACAGCACCGTCAGGCCCGCCGCCTCCACCACGGCGACGACGTCCTCCTCGGCGAAGCTGGTCGCCCGGACCGGCTCGCCCATGAAGACCACCTCGACGTCCTCCACGTCCACCGGGACGGTGGCCAGCACCAGATGCCCGCCGGGCTTCAGGGCCGCCGCCAGCCGCCGCAGCACGGCCGACTGCTCGGCGCGCGTCATCTGCAGCAGCGAGAAGAACACGCACACACCGTCGAAGGAGGCCGCCTCCAGCGGGAGATCGCGGATGTCGGCCCGGCGGAACTCGGCCTCGGGCACCTGGCGTTCGGCGATCTCGACCATGACGGGGGAGAGGTCGACCCCCAGCACCGAGTGCCCCGCCGCGACCAGCGCCGCGGCGGTGGGCCGCCCGGTGCCGCTGCCCACGTCCAGCGTCCGCGCGGCGGGAGGCAGCCGCTCGACCAGCCACTCCAGCGTCGCGAGATGCGCCGGGGCATGGGCGAACGCCTTCTCGTAGTCGGCGCCCAGGGCGTCGAACAGCACGGCGGCGGGCGGCCGTTGGTGCTCCTGCGTCACGTCGGTGTCCCCTCGTTCGCCGACCCGCATCGTCGCACCCGCGGGACGTGCGCCACAACGGCCGCCCCGTGCGCGTCCCGACGCGCCCGGCGGGGGAGAATGAGGGCCGTACCCAACGGTCGACCCTTGCGGAGGAGCGGGAAATGCAGGACGCGCGAGCGGGGCAGGTCGCCGGACCCGAGGACCTCGTCGATGTGGCCCGCCTGGTCACGGCGTACTACGCGCTGCACCCCGACCCGGCGGAGCCCGGGCAGCGGGTGGCGTTCGGCACCTCGGGACACCGCGGCTCGTCCCTCACGGCGGCGTTCAACGAGGACCACATCGCCGCCACCAGCCAGGCCATCTGCGAATACCGCGCCGCCCAGGGCACCGACGGCCCCCTCTTCCTCGGCGCCGACACCCACGCCCTGTCCGAGCCCGCGCGGATCACGGCGCTGGAGGTGTTCGCCGCCAACGACGTGACCGTCCTCATCGACCAGGCCGACGGCTACACGCCCACCCCGGCGGTCTCGCACGCCATCCTCACCCACAACCGCGGCCGCGCCTCCGCCCTCGCCGACGGCGTGGTGGTCACCCCCTCGCACAACCCGCCCGCCGACGGCGGCTTCAAGTACAACCCGCCGAGCGGCGGCCCCGCCGGTTCCGACGCGACCTCCTGGATCCAGGACCGCGCCAACGAGATCATCACCGGCGGCCTGAAGGACGTACGGCGCGTCCCGTACACCCGCGCCCTGGCCGCCCCCGGCACCGGCCGCTACGACTTCCTCGGCACCTATGTCGCCGACCTGCCCGCCGTACTGGACCTGGACGCGATCCGGGCCGCCGGTGTGCGCATCGGCGCCGACCCGCTCGGCGGCGCCTCCGTCGCCTACTGGGGCAGGATCGCCGAACAGCACCGGCTCGACCTCACGGTGGTGAACCCGCTCACCGACCCCACCTGGCGCTTCATGACGCTGGACTGGGACGGCAAGATCCGCATGGACTGCTCCTCGCCGTACGCGATGGCCTCCCTCATCGAGCGGCGCGACCGGTTCGACATCGCCACCGGCAACGACGCCGACGCCGACCGGCACGGCATCGTCACCCCCGACGGCGGCCTGATGAACCCCAACCACTATCTGGCCGTGGCGATCTCGTACCTCTTCTCGCACCGGGACCAGTGGCCGGCCGGTGCCGGGGTCGGCAAGACCCTCGTGTCGTCCGGCATGATCGACCGGGTCGCGGCGGACGTCGGCCGGGAACTGGTCGAAGTCCCGGTCGGCTTCAAGTGGTTCGTGGACGGCCTGTCCGACGGCAGGCTCGGCTTCGGCGGCGAGGAGTCGGCGGGCGCGTCGTTCCTGCGCCGCGACGGCTCGGTGTGGACCACCGACAAGGACGGCATCATCCTGGCCCTCCTCGCCTCCGAGATCACGGCCGTCACCGGCAAGAGCCCCTCCCAGCACTACGCCGCGCTCACCGGACGCTTCGGCGCCCCCGCCTACGCGCGCGTCGACGCCCCGGCGTCCCGCGAGGAGAAGGCGCTGCTCGCCAAGCTGTCGCCGCGCCAGGTCACCGCCGACACCCTCGCCGGTGAACCGGTCACCACGGTCCTCACCGAGGCCCCGGGCAACGGCGCCGCCCTCGGCGGGATCAAGGTCGCCACCGCCAACGCCTGGTTCGCGGCCCGCCCTTCCGGCACCGAGGACGTCTACAAGATCTACGCCGAGTCCTTCCTCGGCCCCGACCACCTGAGCCGGGTCCAGGAGGAGGCCAGGTCGGTGGTGCTCGCGGCCCTCAACGCCTGAGGGCCGGGGCCACCCCGGCCGGGCCGACCCCGGCGCAGTGTCAGACCCGCGCCCGGAGCAACAGGTCGGCGGTGACGGCGGGATACGGGTGGGGGAAGGCGTGCCCGCCCGGGACGAGGACGGTACGGGCCGAGGCCGCGCGGCGGGCCAGGAGTTCGGCCCGGTCCGGAGGACAGAGCGCGTCGTCCGCCGCCGACACGACCGTGACCGGGCAGGACATCGAGGGCAGGACGTCCTCCGGGGCGTCCTTCCGCGCCGACCGGACACAGGCCGGCAGCCGCCGCGGACCGGCTTTCAGACAGGAGGGCAGCACCGTCGGCACGACCCCCGGATCCTCGTGGACGACCGTACGGGCGGCCGCGGCGAACAGCGGACGCGTCCGCCGCAGGGCGGGCGAGAACGTGGGAGCCGGCAGGACGAGGGCCCGGACCCGGTCCGGGACCCGCACGGCCGCGTGCAGCGCGGCCTGGGCACCGGTGAAGTGCCCGGCGAGGACCACCGGCGCCCACGGGACCGCGGTCAGCCACCGCGCCACGAGGTCTGCGAGCGGCCCGAGCGTCTCCTGGCAGGCCGGCCCCAAAGGGTCGCCGAACCCCGGCACGTCCAGCGGACGCGCCGGCCCCGACCGGGCGCAGCGCTCCAGCGCGCGCAGCAGATACCCGGGCGCCCCCAGCCCGGGCACCAGCACCACGGCCGTCTCCCGTTCGTCGAGGCGGGGCGTGCCCAGGCTGCGCACCGCGTCCGGCCCGACGCGGTCGCGGCAGATGTTCGGGGGAGGCGCCCACCGGTGCGGAATGGGGTGCGGGTACCCGAACAGGGCGGGACCACGGTGCGCCGAACCGTCCGTTTGCCGTCCACATCGGCGGGGACCCGCAGGCCATGAGCCCCACACCACGCCGTCGGACGGCACAGAACCGGGTCCTGAGGCTGCTGGACCGATTGGAGCGGGAACCACGGGCCGACGCGGTGATCGGCGCGCTGCGCAAGGGCGTGCGAACCCTGCCGCTCGGGCGCGGCCGGGACCTGCTGCACGGCCGCCCGCTGGGGCACCCGGCCCATCCGCTGATGGTCCAGGTCCCCATCGGTAGCTGGCTCTCCGCCGCCGCCCTCGACCTGCGACCCGGCCGCTCCCGCGAGGCCGGCTTCCTCATCGGCGTCGGACTGGCGGCCGCCGCTCCGGCGGCCCTGGCGGGCGCCGTCGACTGGGCGGAACTGCACCGCCAGCAGCAGCGCGTAGGTCTCGCGCACGCCCTGGCCAACACGGCGGCGGTCGGCCTCTACGCCGCCTCGCTCGTGTCCCGCGCCAGGGGCCGGACCTTCGCCGGCCGCGCCTACGGCTTCCTGGGGCTCGCGGCGGTCGGTACCGGCGGCATGCTCGGCGGCCACCTCGCCTACCGGCAGGCCTCCGGCGCCAACCACGCCGAAGAGGTCCCGCACGTCGTGTCCCGGGGCTGGCGCAGGATCGGCACCGTCGACGAGTTCCCGGTCGGCCGGGCCGTACGGCGCGCCGTGGACGACGTGCCGGTCCTGGTCGTCCGCGAGACCGGCGGGACGCTCCACGCGCTGGCCGAGCGGTGCAGCCATCTCGCGGGACCGCTGTCGGAGGGCACCGTCGCGGACGGATGCGTCCAGTGCCCCTGGCACGGCAGCGTCTTCCGCCTCTCGGACGGCTGGAACGTACGCGGCCCCGCCACCGCCCCCCAGCCCGCCTTCGACACCCGGATCACCGACGGGCACGTCGAGATACGCCTGCGCTCGCAGGACGGCGGGGAGCCGACGGCGAACGGCCGGGCGGACCGGCGGCCCAGCACGGCAGGAGCGACGAGGTGGGTTCATGGGCACGGCGACTGACGGCCGCGGCCTCGCGCGACGGGTGCGCGGGCTGGTCGAACGCACCGCACGGAACTACTCCCCGAAGCAGGAGCGGCCGCTGGGCGGCTATCTGGTCGCCATGGCGGGTTTCTCCGCGTACACGGCGGCCTGGGCGACGGCCGTAGGGCTGCGCGGGCGCCCCCTGCCCGAACGGCCCGAGCCGTGGGACGTGCTCCTCACCTCCGTGGCCACGTTCCGGCTCAGCCGGCTGCTGAGCAAGGCGTCGGTCACCAGCCCGTTGCGGGCACCTTTCACCCGGTACGTCGGCCCGCAGGGACCGGCCGAACTCCATGAGGAGGCGCGGTCCAGGCCCGGCGGGGAAACGGTGGGCGAGTTGGTCACCTGCCCCTTCTGCATGAGCGTATGGATCGCCTCCACCCTCACCGCGGGCCGGCTCCTGTGGCCCCGTGCCACCCGGACCGCCATGGGCGCGCTCACCTCCCTGGCGGGGGCGGACATGCTGCAACTCGTGTACAGCGCCCTGTCGGACCCGGAGCGGGCGAAGGTCGGCGAGTGATACGGGCCCCTCGGGCGTGAGCGGGCCGTACGTCACCGTGACGCGCTGCCGTGCCATTCGCAGCACAGGACCGTGGCGTCGTCGGCCAGGAGACCGTCGTGGTAGTCGAGGACCGCGTGGACCAGCCGGCGCAGCGTCTCGGGCAGCGGGACCCCGTCGGCGTGGTGGCGGACGACGAAGTCGACGAAGCGGTCCCGGCCGAACTCCTGCCCGGTGGTGTCGCGCGCCTCGGTGATGCCGTCGGTGTGGAACAGCAGTCGGTCACCCGGTTCCAGTTGCTCCCGGCAGACGGTGGTGCGCAGGCCGAGGTCGGTCCCGAGGGGGTGGGCGGGCGGACAGGCCAGGGTGGTGACCCAGCGGCCGCCCCGGATGAGCACGGGCAGGGGATGCCCGTAGTTGACCCAGCTCAGGTATCCGGTCGTGAGGTCGAGGTCGGCGAGGATGCCGGTGGCGTAGCGGCTGCGGTGGAACTGTTCGAGGAGCGCCGTCTCGATCGAGGTGCCCGCCTCCGGAAGTCCGGCTCCCCGGCGGCGGTGGCTGCGGCAGGTGGCGATGGCCAGGTTGGCGGTGAGCCCCGCGGCGGTGTCGTGTCCCATGGCGTCGAAGATGGCGAGATGGGCGACGTCCGCGGCCAGGGCGTAGTCGAAGGCGTCGCCGGCGGTCTCGTACGCCGGTTCCATCGCGGCGGCGATGGTGACCCTGCCGTCGGAGAACGTCTGCGGCGGCATCAGGGTCCACTGCATCTCGGCGGAGGGGCTCATCCACCGGGTGCGGGTGAGGCGGGCGTAGGAGTCGCTGTAGCTGCGCTTGGACACCAGCATCAGGCCCAGCAGGGACGCGAGGTCCTGCATCGCCTCCCGGTCCGGGGCGGCGCCGGCGACGTCGACGCGCAGGACCCCGAGGCGCTCGGTGCCGTCCACCACCGGGATCCAGTGCCGCCCCCGGCCGTCGCTCACCGCGCCGCCCAGCCCCTTCTGGAAGGCCCGGCCCGCGAGGGTGGCGTCGACGCGGAGCTCCTCGCCGCCGTCCCCGGCGTCGACGCCCCGGCCGGTCACCTCCCGCAGCACGTCCTGCTGCAGATCGGCCAGGAAGATGCTGGTCCGGCCGATCCCGGCACGCTCCGCGTACGCGGAGACCAGGGCGGCCAGCTCCTCGAACGTCGTCAGATGGCTGGCCCGGGTGAGGGCGACGAGCATGCGCGCCGGGTCTTCGTACACCGTCACACCAAGCCCCATCGGACGGGGACTGCCCGGTCCGCCTGTCGACCTCGTTCGACGTGGTCGGGAACGGCTGGCGGCTGACGAAGACGAGAAGCCCGAACGGCTGTTGCGGCCAGCTTACGCGGCAGTCGGCGGACGGGCCGCTGGGTGGCCGGGCGGTCGCATGACCGGGCGGCACCCGCCTACCCGGCGGCGTCGAGTGCCGTCCGACCCTTGGCTCCGCGCCGGCGCAGCCCGCGTCGTTCCTCCTCGCAGGTCCCGCCCCAGACTCCCTGTGCCCCGGTGGCCTGAAGAGCCCACGACAGGCACTGGTGGATCACCGGGCAGCGTCGGCAGATCGCCTTCGCCCTGGCCTGCTGTTCCCGCAGGGCGGCTCCGGTGACGGCTACGGGGAAGAAGAGATCCGGGTCCTCGTGGGCACATGCCGCGTCTCGCCACCAGTCCATGGCTGCCGCCTTTCCGTCCGCGTCGGCGATGGTGGATCGGTCCCGCTTCCGGCCGCCGCACGCCGCCGAATCCCCGGCGCCCGCTGGACCCCTGCCAGCCGAGTGCGCTGTCCCACCGGGGGAGCCCGACCTCGTCACGAAGCAGACACACCGCGCGGCCCCATTTTCACGCCGAACACGGCATACGCAACCGTCGCGACGTGACCTTTTGCCGGCCGCCCCCGGCACAGGGCCGCCCCGGCGACGTTTTGCCCCCGCCCCACCGGGGATCCGATATGTCCGTGTTGTCCATTGTCTGGGCATCTGTAGGAGGCGGCCATGACCAGTTCCGGAGAAGCCCGCCGCGAGCACGCGTCCCCCTTGGAACGCGAGACCGGCGAACGGGACGTCCACCCGGAGGAGGAGGGCCGCCCCCGGCCCGACGCCTCCCCCGAGCACACCGACGAGGCCCTCAAGGAACGCTCCGAGACCGAGGAGAGCCCCGGCTGACCCCCCGAGACCACATTCGGACCGCCGCATCGGTCGTAGGCGGGTGATCCACGGGTACCCGGTCGGCGTGCAGAGGTCCCGGGCCGACCCGTGACGGTCGGGCCGGGGCGAATCCCGCATCGAGGAGGTCTCGGATGAGCACGGTCAAGGAAGCGGTGGAAGTCGAGGTCCCCGTCCACACCGCCTACAACCAGTGGACCCAGTTCGAGGAGTTCCCCCAGTTCATGGAGGGGGTCGAGGAGGTCAGGCAGCTCGACGACCGCCACAACCACTGGAGGACCAAGATCGGCGGGGTGACGCGCGAGTTCGACACCGAGATCGTCGACCAGCTCCCGGACGAGCGGATCACCTGGCGCACGATCACGGGCGACACCAGGCAGAGGGGCACGGTCCACTTCGAGCGCCTGGACGACACGCACACCCGCGTGGAGCTCGTCATGGACATCGAGCCCAGCGGCACCGTCGAGAAGGCCGGCGACATGCTGGGAATGGTCGACCGGCGCGTGAAGGGCGACATGCGGCGCTTCAAGGAGTACATGGAGAAGCGCGGCGGCGAGTCCGGAGCCTGGCGTGGCCGCATCAGGCCCGGCGAGTGATCCAGAGCCACCCCTGAGACGCGTCCTCGTCGGCGCCGGCCGTCCCGCGGCGGCCGGCGCCGACGCGCGAGTCGACCCGGCCGCTTCCGGGGACGTCCCGCCCGGGCGCTCGGGTCCGTTCGGCCCTACCCCCGCACGACCCGGCCGGGCTTGACTGCGCCCATCGGTTGCCGAGGCGGAGGGACGCGCATGTCCGGCAAGAGGACGGCTGGGGAAGGTCGAGCGATGATCGTCGCGGTGAGGCACACGGATCCGACGGCTCCCGCGCCGGAGTCGGCGCAGGCCGAACCACGGGCCGTGCGCGCGGCGGGCAGGACGGCCGGCACGGTGAGGGGCGGTGCGAGGTGAGCACGACGGCCCTCACGCCCGGCCGGGGCACCCGGCGGGCCGGCGACGGCTCGCGCACGGGGGCCCGGCCCGCCTTCGCCTGGCTGCTCGTGGTCACGGGCGCCCTCGGGCTCCTCGGCTCCTTCGCCATCACCGTCGACAAGTTCCGGCTGCTGGAGAACACGTCGTACGTGCCCCCGTGCAGCCTGAGCCCGGTGGTGTCCTGCACGAGCGTGATGCGCAGCGAGCAGGCGGCCGTGTTCGGCTTCCCCAACCCGGTGATCGGCCTGATCGCCTTCGGCGTCGTGACGGGCATCGGGTTCGGCCTCCTGGCGGGGGCCCGCTACCGGCGCTGGTACTGGCTCGGCCTCAACGCCGGCACCCTCGGCGGGGTCGTCTTCAGCATGTGGCTCATGACGCAGGCGCTGTACGAGATCGGCGCGCTCTGCCTGTGGTGCGTGCTCGTGTGGGCCGCCACCATCGCCATGTTCTGGTACACGACCGTGCACAACCTCCGCCACGGCATCATCCACGCGCCACGCCCTCTCGTCGCCGCCGCGTGGGAGTTCCACTGGGCGGTCCCCGTGACCTGGTACGCCCTGATCGGGATGCTCATCGCGACCCGCTTCTGGACCTACTGGCAGGCACTGCTCCTCTGACCCGCCCCGCCGGCCGGCACCCTCACGCCCGCCCCGACGGGACGGGCGTCCCGGTGTCTTCGATACTGGCCCCGTGACCGGCTGGACGTGGGAGTACGAGGGCTACAAGGCCGCCGACGAGCGGCTGAGGGAGTCGCTGTGCACCCTCGGCAACGGCTACTTCGCCACCCGAGGGGCCCTGCCCGAATGCGCGGCCGACGAAGTGCACTACCCGGGCACCTACGCGGCCGGCTGCTACAACCGGCTCACCTCCGACGTCGCCGGGCGCCGGGTCGAGAACGAGGACATGGTCAACCTCCCCAACTGGCTGCCGCTGCGTTTCCGCCCGCCCGGACAGGGCTGGCTCACACCGGACACGGGGACCGTGCTCGACCACCGCCAGGCCCTCCACCTGGCCACGGGCACGCTGGAACGCCGGACCAGGTACGCGCTCGACGCGGGCGGCACCCTGGACGTGCGGCAGCGCCGGCTCGTACACATGGCCGACCCTCATCTCGCCGCACTGCGCACCGAGTTCACCGTCGACGGCACCCCGGGCGGCGAGACGGAGGTGGAGGTCGAGGCACTGCTCGACGGCGGTGTCACCAACGCCGGCGTGCCCCGCTACCGCGACCTGGACGGCCGCCACCTCACCCATGTGCACACCGGCCCCGCCGGCGCGGACACGGTGTGGCTGCGCTGCCGCACCCGCACCTCCGACATCCGCGTCGGCATGGCGGCCCGCCTGACCGCCGGGTCCCCGGTGCGCACCCGCCACATGCACCCGTACGCCGCCCAGGCCGTGCGGCTGCGCCTGAAGCCCGGCACCACCCGCACGGTCGACAAGACCGTGGCCCTGCACACCTCCCGCGACCCGGCGATCAGCGACCCGCTGCGCGCCGCGATCGACCGGGTGGGCCGGGCGCCCGGCTTCGACGGTCTGCTCGCGGCGCACACCACCGCCTGGGCCCAGCTGTGGCGCCGCGCCGGCCTGGAGGTGCCCGGCGAGGCGGGCACCGTCCTGCGCCTGCACCTCTTCCACGTCCTGCAGACCCTGTCCCCGCACACCGCCGACCTCGACGTCGGCGTCCCCGCGCGCGGACTGCACGGGGAGGCGTACCGGGGCCATGTCTTCTGGGACGAGCTGTTCGTGCTCCCGTACCTGAACACGCACTTCCCCGAGGTGTCCCGAGCCCTGCTCCGCTACCGCCACCGCCGCCT
The DNA here is from genome assembly GCF_055573455.1 of Streptomyces sp. NPDC030183. Classification (NCBI taxonomy): domain Bacteria; kingdom Bacillati; phylum Actinomycetota; class Actinomycetes; order Kitasatosporales; family Streptomycetaceae; genus Streptomyces; species Streptomyces sp. NPDC030183. Next base: position 145,175 of record NZ_JBVIBK010000024.1, on the reverse strand, counting down.
CGACCAGGCGTGCGCCGCCGCACGCGCCGTCGGGCGACGCGGCGCCCTCTACCCGTGGCAGAGCGGCAGCGACGGCCGGGAGGAGACCCAGGAACTGCACCTCAACCCGCGCTCCGGGCGCTGGCTGCCCGACCACTCCCGGCTCCAGCGCCATGTCGGGTCGGCGATCGCGTACAACGTCTGGCAGTACTGCGAGGCGAGCGGCGACGCCGAGTTCCTGCACACCAAGGGCGCCGAGATGCTGCTGCAGATCGCCCGCTTCTGGGCGGACTCGGCCACGTACGACGAGGACCTCGGGCGGCACCGCATCCGCGGCGTCGTCGGCCCCGACGAGTACCACGACGCGTATCCCGACGCGACGCGACCCGGCCTCGACGACAACGCGTACACCAACGTCACCGCGGCATGGGTGCTGGCCCGCACGCTCGACCTGCTGCGCACCCTGCCCCAGCCCCGCCGCCGCGAACTCACCGAGCGCACCGGCCTGGACGGCGCCGAACTCGAACGGTGGGAGGAGGTGTCACGCACCCTGTACGTGCCCTTCCACGACGGAGTCGTCAGCCAGTTCGCGGGCTACGGCGACCTCGCCGAACTGGACTGGCCCGCGTACCGTCGGCGGTACGGCGACATCCGGCGCCTGGACCGGATCCTGGAGGCGGAGGGCGACACCGTCAACCGCTACCGGGCGTCCAAGCAGGCCGACGTGCTGATGCTCGGCTACCTCTTCTCACCCGCCGAACTCCACCGCGTCTTCGCCCGACTGGGCCACCGGCTGGACGACGACATGTGGCGGCGCACGGTCGACCACTACCTCACCCGCACCAGCCACGGCTCCACCCTCAGCGGCCTGGTGCACGGCTGGGTGCTGGCCCGGGCGCGCCGGGCCGAGGCGTGGACGTTCTTCCAGGAGGCGCTGCGCGGCGACATCGCCGACCTCCAGGGCGGCACCACCGGCGAGGGCATCCACCTCGGCGCCATGGCCGGCACCCTCGACCTCGTGCAGCGCGGACTGACGGGCCTGGAGACCCGCGAGGGCGCGCTGTGGCTCGACCCGGTACCGCTGCCGGAGCTGTCCTCGTACGGGTTCGCCCTCCGCTACCAGGGCCACTGGGGCGTACGGCTGCGGCGGGAGCGCGGACGGCTGGAGATCACGGTGCCGTCCTCCGACCGCTCCCCGATCGACATCCGGCTGCCCGGCCGCGAGGTGCGCCTCCAGCCGGGGGAGAGCAGACACCTCGACCTCCCCGAGCGGCCCGCCTGACCGGGGGCGGGCCGCAGCCCCTCACCGGTCCCCGACCCACTCCCGGTACGCGGCCACCGCCGTCGGCAGCGTAGGGAAGATCCGCTCGGCTCCGACGGACTCCGCGAGGCCGTACGCCCTCAAATCGTCCATCAGGTCCTGCTTGACGCGGGCCAGCGCGAGGACGACACCCCGCCGGGTCAGTTCACGGCGCAGCTCGTCCACGGCGTCCAGGGCGGTGATGTCGACCTCGACGTTCGCCTCGGTGTTGAGGACGAACCAGCGCACGGGGTCCTCCTGGGCGTCCACCGCGGCCAGCGCCCGACGGCGGAAGTCCTCCGCGTTGGCGAAGAAGAGCGGGGAGTCGTAGCGGTACACCAGCAGGCCGGGGATCGTCCGGGCGTCGGGGTAGTCGTCGATGTCGTGCATCCCCGCCAGGCCGGGCACCAGCCCCTGGACGGCGTCGTGCGGGCGCGCCACCCGGGTCAGCAGCTCCGCGATCGACAGGCCGACGGCGACCAGCACCCCGTACAGGATGTCGAGGACGAGGACCCCGGCGAGGCACCCGAGGGCCAGCAGCAGCTCCCGGCGGCGGAACGACGCCAGCCTGCGGAACCCGGCCAGGTCGATCATGCGGACGGCCGCGTAGACGACGAGGACTCCCAGGACGGCTCGCGGGGTGCGGGACAGCAGCGGCCCGAGCAGGAGCAGTACGGCCACCACGGCCGCCCCGGCGACCAGCGAGTACGCCTGGCTGCGGGCGCCCGCCGAGGACGCGAGCGCGGTACGGCTGGCGCTGCTGCTCACCGGGAAGCCGCTCAGCACACCCGCCCCGAGGTTGGCGGCTCCCAGGCCGAGGAACTCCTGGTCGGCGTCGAGCGCCTCCTCGCCGCTCCGGTCGGCGAAGGCCCGCGCGGTGAGGATGAAGTCGGTGTAGCCGACGAGGAGCACCCCCAGCGCGGGCAGCACCAGCCGGGGCAGCTCGCCCAGGTCCGGCGCGGAGAACCCGGGCAGGCCGATCGGTACGTCACCGATCACCTCGACGCCGTACCGGTCGTCCAGACCGAAGGCCGCGACGGCCGCCGTGCCCAGCACCAGCACCAGCAGGGGGCCCGGAACGGCCCGCACGTACCGGGCGGCGGCGAAGAGGAGGACCAGCGCGAGGGCGGAGAACACGACGGTGGCCGCATGCGCGTCCGGCAGGTTCCGGACGAAGGACCACAGCTGCGAGAAGAACGACGCGCTGGTGGTGTCGACGCCGGTCAGCTTCGGCAGCTGGTCCACCGTCATGATCAGTGCCACGCCCGCCAGATAACCGATCAGCACCGGCCGCGACAGCAGGTCCGCGACGAAACCGAGCCGGGCCGCACGGGCCACCACGCACAACAGCCCCACCGTGACTGCGAGCGTCGCCGCCAGGGTCGCGTACCGGGCCGGGTCCCCGGCGGCGAGCGGCGCGACCACCGTGGCCGTCATCAGCGCGGTCGTCGACTCCGGACCCACCGACAGCAACCGGGACGAACCGAGCAGGGCGTACGCGGCCAGGGCCGGCAGGATCGCCCACAGCCCGGCCACCGGCGGCAGCCCGGCCACTCCCGCGTACGCCATCACCTGCGGCACCAGGTACGCGGCGACCGTGACCCCGGCCAGGACGTCGCCCTTCAGCCACGCCCGCCGATAACCGAGGAGCGTGCCGAGCCCGGGGGCCAGGCGGCGCCACACCGGAACGTGCTGTCTGCCCGAGCCCTGGACCATGGGCCTCCCTCCGCCGTGGGGATCAGCATCCACCGCGGGCACGCGCCCGCGCGAGCCACTCGTCCGGACTGCCCGCCGAACCGGCCGCCCCAGGGACGTTCGGCCCCTGCCGGGGACTTGCGGCCCCTCCACCGCCGGCCCCCGGGGCACGACGCTGGAAGCACACCCCCCGTTCAGGAGGCAGAACCATGGTGAACACCGTTGTCGCAGGGCTCGACGGCTCGGCCGAGAGCCGGGCCGCCGCCGAGTGGGCGGCCCGCGAGGCGAAGCTGCGCGGCCTGCCCCTGACCCTCGTCCACGTCTGGGAACCGGTGCCCGACCCCCTCGCCCAGGCACCGCTGCTCGCCGCCGAGACGCTCCAGCACTGGAGCGAGCGGATACCCCGCGAGGCCGCCGAAGGACTGCGGTTGCGGCACCCCGGGGTGGACGTCACCGTGGAACAGATGAGCGGCCGGCCCGGCGAGGTCCTGATCCGCGCGGCGAAGGACGCCGCGCTGCTGGTCCTCGGCTCCCGTGGGCTGAGCGGCATCGGCGGCTTCCTGGTGGGCTCCGTCGGCCAGCTGGTCGTCGCGCACGCCGAGCAGCCGGTCGTCCTCGTCCGCGCCGGGGAGCAGTCCGCCGACGAGCACCGGGCCGACCCGGCTGGCATCCCGTCGGCCGCCGCCCCGTTCCGGCCCGTCGTCCTCGGCCTCGACACCGAGGACCCGCACGACTCGGTGATCGAGTTCGCCTTCGACGCCGCTGCCCGGCGGGGCACCTCGCTGAGGGTCGTCAACGGCTGGAACCCGCCGCCGTACTACGCCTACGCCATCCCCGCCGACCCGGAGCTCGGCCCCGAGCTGCGGAAGAACCAGGTCACCGCCCTGACCGAGGCGCTGACCCCCTGGCAGCGGAAGTTCCCCGACGTCGACGTCACCGAGGTGTGCCGCTGGGGCACCCCCGCCCACCACATCGCCGAAGCCTCCCGCGACGCCTCCCTCGTGGTCGTCGGCCGCCGGATCCGCCGCAGCCCCGTCGGCGCCCACATCGGCCCGGTCACCCACGCGGTCCTGCACCACGCCGCTGCCCCCGTGGCCGTGATCGCCCACCCCTGACGGGGCCGTGCCCCCACATCCCGAGGAGGGACCCCCGATGGAACGTCCCGTGGTCGTCGGCGTCGACGGCTCCGAGCCGAGCCTGCGGGCCGTCGACTGGGCGGCGGACGAGGCCGCCCTGCGGGGGGTGCCGCTGCGGCTGGTGCACGCCTCGCTGTGGCAGCGCTACGAAGGCGCCGCGCTCGCCGAGGATGTCGGCAAGCGGTCCGAGGAGACCCTCGCCGAGGACATCGTCGACGCCGCCGCCCGGCGGGCCCGCGAGCGCCGCCCGGACGTGGAGGTGTCCACCTGCATCGTGCCCGAGGAGCCGGAGTACGCCCTCGTCCGGGAGGGACGAGAGGCCACGGCACTGGTCCTCGGCGCCCGGGGGCGAGGCGGCATCGCCGAGTTCCTCCTCGGTTCCGTCACCCTGGGCGTGGCTGCCTACGCCACCTGCCCGGTCGTGGTCCTGCGCGGCGGCCCGGACGGGCGGCCCCGGCCGTCGACCGGCGGGCGGATCCTGCTGGGCGTCGGTGACGCGGCCCACGGCACCGAGGCCGTCCGTTTCGCCTTCGAGGAGGCACGGCGGCGCGGTGCCGTGCTGGAAGCCGTACGAGCCTGGCGCTGCCCCGCGCACGAGACCACCGATCACCCCCTGCTCGCGGGCGAACCCGCCCGTCTGCACGAGCGGCGCGCCGCCGAGACCCTGGAGGCCGCACTCGACGACACGGCCGCCCGCCACCCGACCGTGCGGGTGCGCCGGCGCACCGCCGAGGGCCCCGCCCGCAAGGTGCTCCTCGACGCCTCCGCCGACTTCGACCTGCTGGTCGTCGGGGCCCGGCGCCACAAGGAGCACCACTTCGGGCTCCAGCTCGGCCGCGTCGCCCACACCGTGCTGCACCACTCCGCCTGCCCGGTCGCCGTCGTACCGCACCAGGCGCACGACGCCTGACACCGGGCAGCACTCCACGGCTTGCGAGAGGAGGCGGACCACATGTCCATCAGCGTGCTGGTCGCCTATGGAACGACCAACGGATCGACCGCGAGGATCGCCGAGACCGTCGCGGAGGCCCTGAACGAGGCCGGGCTCACCGCCGAGGCACTCCCCGCCGGGTCCGTGACGGGCCTCGCGCCGTACGACGCGGTGATCGTCGGTGGCGCCCTCTACGCGGGGCGCTGGCACAAGGACGCCCGGCGCTTCCTGCGCCGGCACCGTCACGCCCTCGCCGAACGGCCCCTGTGGCTGTTCAGCAGCGGACCTCTCGACCCCTCCGCCTCGGAGCGGGACATCCCGCCCGTCCCCGGTGTGCGCAAGGCCATGGCCCGGCTCGACGCCCGAGGGCACGTCACCTTCGGGGGCTGTCTGGCGGAGGGGGCGAAGGGATGGGTCGCCGGGATGATCCTCCGGTCCGGGAAGGGCGGGGACTTCCGTGACTTCCCCGCGATCAGGAGGTGGGCCACCGGCCTGGCGGCGGAACTCGCGGGTGTCGCCCCCGGCGGCAGCCGAGCCGCCCCGTGAGAGGCCCCGCCCTCCACCGGCCATTCCTCGCGGCTGCTCGCCGGTGGGCACGCACCCGTGTGCCCCAGGAGCCGCGAGGGCGCCCAGCGAGTCCTCCTGACAGGGGAGACAGCAGGACTCGCGACACGGCCGCCGCCCTCACCGGCGCACAGGGCGGCGGTCGTCCGGATGCCCGCGTCCGCCGATCCGTCGCGACGGGGGTCTCGACCTACGGTGGGAGAAGTGATCACTCGCCTCATGGGAGGAAAGCACGTGGAGATCGTCGCGTACGGCGTCCAGTCGGACGAGGAGCCCCTGCTGCGGGCGGCCTTCGACCGGGCGTTCGCCGGCCGGCACCGGCTGCGCTGCCTGGCGCTGTTCCTGGACACCGACACCGCCCCCACCGCCGACGGCCACGAGATCGTCCTCTGCGGCGTCAACGACACCCTGGACGCGGGGGTCCTGCGGACCCTGGCGGCGGGCGGCACCCGCATGATCGCCCAGCGCGCCACCGGCTACAACAACATCGACCTGACGGCGGCCCGGGAGCTGGGCCTGACCGTCGCGCGCGTCTCCTCCTACTCCCCGTACGCGGTCGCCGAGTTCGCCTGGGCGCTGGCCCTGGCCGTCGACCGCCGGATCGTCCGGGCCGCGCACCGCACCCGGGAGTTCGACTTCCGGCTCGACGGACTCATGGGACGCGATCTGCACGGCCGGACCGCGGGCGTCGTCGGCACCGGCAAGATCGGTACCGCGTTCGCCAGGATCGCCCACGGCTTCGGAATGCGGCTGCTGGGCTGGGACGTCGCCGAGAACCCCGACTGCCTGGCCCTCGGCATGCGGTACGTCCGACGGGAGGAACTGTTCACCGAGGCCGACCTGGTGAGCCTGCACGTACCGCTCCTGGAGAGCACCCACCACCTGGTCGACGCGGCCGCCCTCGCCCTGATGAAGGACGACGCGCTCCTGGTCAACTCCAGCCGAGGCGGTCTGATCGACACCGACGCCCTGCTGGACACCTTGCGCGCGGGGCGGCTGAGGGGCGTCGGCCTGGACGTGTACGAGGAGGAGGCCGGACTCTTCTTCCTCGACAAGTCCCTGGAGGTCATGACCGACGAGCGCCTCGCCCGGCTGATGACCTTCAACAACGTCCTGGTCACCTCCCACCAGGCGTACTTCACCCGCGAGGCCGTCGAGCAGATCGCCGCCACGACGATCACCAACGTCGAGGACCACATCGCCGGCCGCACCGGCGCCAACACCCTCGTCAGCCCTCCGACGAGGTGACGGCGAGCGGGCATCCCGGGGCTGCGGTGTGCCCCGGGGGGCCGCGATGGCCCGTTCGGCGCCGAACGAGTGGACTCACCGGAGCGTGCCCCGAAGGTGGGTCCCCGGCAGGGGCCGGGACGGTGATCTTACGGGTACCGACCCGATGACCTTCCTGGAAGAGGCACCGCATGCGACCCGCCCCCTCCCGCAGACAGTTCTCCGCGGCGCTGCTCGCGGGCTCCGTGCTCGCCCCGCTGACGGCGACCCCTGCCGCGGCCCTCGCCCCCTCCGGTCGCCGCGACCGGCAGGCGTGCCCACCGGACGGCCTCGGACGTGAACTGACCGCCCGGCTCGACCGGACCATCGAGGAGGCCCGCCGGGAGGCGGGCATCCCCGGCGTTGTCACCGGACTGTGGATGCCGGGCAGGGGGAACTACGTCCGGGCGACCGGCGTCGCCGACACCTCCTCGGGCCGGCCGATGACTACCGACGTCTTCGTGCGGATCGGCAGCGAGACCAAGACGTTCACGGTCACCGCGCTGCTGCAACTCGTCGACGACCGCAAGATCCGCCTGGACGACCCGATCTCCGCGTACGTCCAGGGGGTGCCGAACGGCCGCCGGATCACCCTGCGCCATCTCGCCGAGATGCGCAGCGGCCTGTTCCCCTACACCGCCGACCAGGACTTCATCGAGGCGCTGTACAGCGATCCGAGCCGCTCGTTCACCCCGGCGCAGCTCCTCCGCCACGGCTTCGAGCACCCCAACACCGCCGCGCCCGGCACGACCTTCCAGTACTGCAACACCAACCTCATCCTGCTGGGGCTGGTGGTCGAGAAGGTCGGGGGGCGCCCCTTCGCCGAGTTCCTCCGCGAGCGGGTGCTCCGCCCCGCCCGGCTGCACCGCACCTTCTTCCCGGAGGGCGCCGAGTTCCCCGAGCCGCACCCGCGCGGCTACACGGACGACATCCTCACCGGGGAGGTCGTGGACGCCACCGACTGGAACCCCAGCTGGGCCTGGACCGCCGGAGCGATGATCTCGGACCTGCACGACCTGCGCCGCTGGGCGGAGATCGTCGCCACCGGCAGGCTCCTCAGCCGGGCCACCCAGCGCGAGCGCCTCAAGATGCTGCCGACCGGCTTCCCGGGCACCAGGTACGGCCTCGGCATCATGGAGACCGGCGGGTGGATCGGTCACAACGGCTCCCTGCCGGGCTATGAGACCGTCACTGTCCACCTCCCCTCCCGGAGGGCCACGCTGGTGCTGCTGCTCAACACCGACATCACCCATGAGGGCCATGAACCCTCCTCCCTCGTCGCCCGCGCGATCACCGAGGTCGTCACACCGGACAACGTCTACGACCGCCCCGCCCCCCTGAGCTGACGCCCGCCCGGGGCGGGCCAGGGATTTGCCCGGAACGGCAGGTTTTGTCCTGCGTCATTCCGGGACACCGGGGGTACTCGGCGCGCGCAGGCGCTCATCGGGACGCGCCCCGAGAAGAAGGCCACCGCCATGACCACGCACCCCCGCACGACGGCACGATCCCGTACCCCGGTCCAGCAGGCGGCGCTGCTGGTCGGAGCGGTGTTCCTGCTGGTCGGGATCCTGGGATTCATCCCCGGTATCACCACCAACTACGACACGATGGAGTTCGCCTCCCACGAGTCCGGCGCCGAGCTGCTGGGCCTGTTCCAGGTCTCCATCCTGCACAACCTCGTCCATCTGGCGTTCGGCGTCGCGGGACTGCTCCTGTCCCGCACCGCGCCCGGCGCCCGCAGCTTCCTGCTCGTCGGAGGCGCCGTCTATCTGGTGCTGTGGGTGTACGGCCTGATCGTCGACCACCACAGCGACGCCAACTTCGTCCCGCTGAACACGGCCGACGACTGGCTGCACTTCGTCCTCGGCATCGGCATGATCGCCCTGGGTGCGCTGCTCACCCGCCGCCGGACCACCGACCGCACGCGGATGTGACACCGACGGCTCCGGGGGCGGGCATCGGCCCCCGGGCGCCGGGCGGGCCGGGGAGGGCCGGGCGGCGGCTGCTCTGGCCTCCTGGGATCAGGCGAGTGAACCGGTCACCGCACTGGCCGACTTGGTGACGTGAGACGTGAGCTTCGCTCCGCTCCAGAAGCGGAAGGTGAGCGTCACCCGCGCGTCGTCCGCCGGACGCTCTTGAAGCCCTGTGACCGGACCTTCTGGAAGAGCGCCCTGGTCACCGGGGGATTGCCACAGGAGGTCTCGTCCGGGATGGCGTCGTAGGTGTTGCCGAGGTTCCAGCCGGGTTGCGTGGCCGCCACGGCGCCGCGCGCTGCCAAGGCGCTGGGCGGCGGTACCGGGGCCCGAGGCCGACACATAAACGGGTTCGACAGAGCAACTTTCGCGGTGAGCGGCCGAGAAGTTAACTCGGGGAGAGGGGTGGGGCCACAGGTCCGGCAAGAGAAGAAGCCCCGGGGTCCGAGGCGTGGGGGCTGGGGCCGCGTGGCCGCCTCATGTGAAGTCCGCCTCCTGGCAGCGGCAGTTGACGGCCCATGGGGCCCATTGACCCCGCTGGCGACCCCTGGCTAGCCTCCTGTGGAAAGTATCCACAGGACGTAGCGAAAACTTTCGACGGCGCCGCCTGGCCCGGAAACGCGCCCGGCACCGGCCGTCGCTGAAAGGACTCGACCAGGGTGTCCCACCTGCCTGATACCGGCAACACCTTCAGCAACCCGGTGATCCCCGGCTTCCACCCCGACCCCTCCATCTGCCGTGCGGGCGACGACTACTACCTCGCCTGCTCCAGCTTCGAGTACTTCCCGGGCGTCCCCCTCTTCCACAGCCGGGACCTGGTCCACTGGACCCAGATCGGCAACGCCCTCGACCGGCCGAGCCAGTTGCGCCTCCCCAGGGAGACCCGCGCCTCCGGAGGGATCTACGCCCCCACCCTCCGCCACCACGACGGCCGCTTCTGGCTGATCGTCACGAACGTCAGCGGCGACGGCAATCTGCTGTTCACGGCCACCGACCCGGCCGGCCCCTGGTCCGAGCCCGTCCGGCTGCCCGGGGTGCACGGCATCGACCCCGACCTCGCCTGGGACGACGACGGCACCTGCTGGTGCACCACCGCCGGCGTCCAGCAGATCCGCCTCGATCCCCGGACGGGGGAGACGTCCGGCCCCGCGCGCCGCCTGTGGTCCGGCACACCCGGCGCCAAGGCACCCGAGGCACCGCACCTCTACCGGATCGGCGACTACTGGTACCTGCTCATCGCCGAGGGAGGCACCGAACGCTGCCACGGCGTCTCCATCGCCCGGGGCCGCACACCCGCCGGCCCGTTCGAGCCGTGCCCCGCCAACCCGATCCTCACCCACCGCGGCACCGACCACCCGATCCAGAACACCGGCCACGCCGATCTCGTCCAGGGCCCCGACGGCTCCTGGTGGATGGTGCTGCTGGGCGTACGCCCCGGCGGCGGCACCCCCGGCTGGCACGTCCTCGGCCGGGAGACCTTCCTCGCGCCGGTCGAGTGGGTCGACGGCTGGCCGGTCGTCGGCGAGGTCCCCCTCACCATGCCCGTGCCTCCGTGGCCGCTTCAGCCCCCGGCGGCCGCCCCCGAGGTCCGGGACGACTTCGACACCAGCGAACTCGCCCCCCAGTGGGTCTCCCTGCGGCACCGCTCCGAAGAGGACTGCACGACGAAGGAACGGCCCGGATGGCTGACCCTGCGCGCCCGAGGGGGATCGCTCGACGAGCCCGACGTCACCTTCGTGGGACGACGGCAGCAGCACGTGGCCTGCCGGGTACGGACCTCGATCGACGCCACCGCCGGGCACGGCGGCCTCGCCGTCCGCCTCGACGAACAGCACCACTACAGCGTCGAGGTGTCCTCCGGCCAGGTCCGCGTCCGGGCCCGTATCGGCCCCTTCGACACCGTCGTGGCCTCCCGCCCGGCGCCGGCGGGCCCCGTCGTCCTGCGCGCCGAGACGGCGCCGCCGCGGACCCTGCACGATCCGCGCGTCGGCCCCGACGTCGTCACCCTCGGCTTCGAGGAACCCGACGGCACCTTCGCCGAACTCGCCTCGCTGGACGGCCGATACCTGTCCACCGAGGTCGCCGGCGGCTTCACCGGCCGGGTCCTCGGCATGTTCGCCTCGGCGGACTCCGCGCACTTCGACTGGTTCGACTACGAGCCCCTCGACAGCTGACGCGGGCAAGCCCGGTGGGAGCGGTCAGGAAACCGCTTCCACCGCCCGCCGACGCTCACGGCGCTCGCACTGGGCGACGGGATCGGGGAGTGCGGGACGAACAGTCGGACTCCGCCCGACCGTGCGGCGGCCACCGGGTCACCGCGCCGCCCGCGACCGCGCCGCGTCAGTGGCCGGCGTGCCGCTCCAGCAGTGACCGGACACTGAACGGCTGCACCTCCTGCAGGACGATGGTGGTGTTGGAGCGGACCACACCGGGTGCTTCCAGCAGCAGGTTGGTGATCCGGTGCAGGTCCGTGGTGTCCCGGGCGACGACGCGGGCGAGCAGGTCGCCGTCACCGGTGGTGACGAGCAGCTCGACCACCTCGGGGATCCGCAGGATCGCCTCCTGGGTGGGCTGGCCCACACGCTGACTGATCGACAGGGTGATGAGCGCCAGCAGCGGATGACCGAGAGCCTCCGGAGCCACGCGCCGGCTGTGCTCCCTGAGGAGCCCGCTCTCCTCGAGCCGCTTCAGACGCGCCTGCACGGTGTTGCGGGCGAGGCCCAGCCGGTCCGCCAGGGCGACCGTGGTGGCATGGGGGTCCGCGTCGAGCGCCAGGAGGATCCGGGCGTCGAGGGCGTCGACGTTTCGCATGGTGCTCAGTATGGCAGGGTGCGCACAGGCCGGATTGAGCATTCTGCTCAACTCTGACTTCACATATTGCGCACTAACAGGGGTGTTCCTAGGTTCACGCCATGCAAAAAGCGCAATGCGACAGCATCTCAGCGAAGAAGGAATCCGGGGTCGACCACCGCGTGTGGGGCGACGAGGACGAGATCGTCGACGCCGCCATCGACTACGCGTGGCGGCGCATCACGGGGGCCCCGGACCCCGTGTCGGGTGCCCGCCCCGCCGCCGACCTGGCCCTGGCGGCCGGCAGCGCCGTCACCCCTGGAGGGATCGGCGCTGCCGCGGCCCTCAAACTGTTCGACCAGGTCCTGGCGCCCGCCACCCGCGCCCAGAACGCCTCGACGAACCTCGCGTACATCCCCGCGGCCCCCACCCGTGCCGCGCTCGCCTTCGACGCGGTGACCGGCGCGGCGAACATCTTCGCGGGCACCTGGGAGGCGGGAGCGGGCGCCATCCACGCCGAGAACGAGGCGCTGGCCTGGCTGGCCGGACTGCTCGGCTGGCCGACCACCGCGGCGGGATGCTTCGTCAGCGGCGGCACCATGGGCAACCTCTCGGCGCTCATCACGGCCCGCGCCGCCGCGGCAGCGGCCCGGTCCCGGCCCGCGGACGGCTGGAAGATCGTGTGTGCCGACAGCGCCCACTCGTCGATCAGGTCCGCGGCCCAGGCGATGGACGTCACCGTCGTCACCGCGCCCGTGGACCGGCGGGGCCACCTCACCGGAGACGCCGTGCAGGCGGTGCTCACCTCCACGACCGGGGTGTTCGCCGTGGTGGCGACCGCCGGCACCACCAACGCCGGGCTGATCGACGACCTCGACGACATCGCCGACGTCTGCGCACGCCACGAGGTCTGGCTGCACATCGACGGCGCGTACGGCGGAGCGGGCCTGGCGGCGCCCAGCGTGCGGCACCGCTACGCCGGCGTCGAACGCGCCGACAGCTTCGTCGTCGATCCGCACAAGTGGCTGTTCGCCCCCTACGACTGCTGCGCGTTGCTCTACCGGGACCCTGCCCCTGCCCGCGCCGCGCACAGCCAGACGGCGAGCTACCTCGACGCCATCGACCGCGATGCCCACAATCCCGCGGACCTCGCCCTCCACCTCAGCCGCCGGGCCCGTGGCCTGCCGTTCTGGTTCAGCCTCGCCGTCCACGGAACCGAGCGGTACGCGCGAGCCGTCGAGCAGACCCTGACCACCAGCCGTCTGGTGGCCGACGCGATCCGCGCCGACGACCGGCTCCGGCTGCTGGTCGAACCCGAGCTGTCCGTGCTCCTCTTCGACCGTCCGGGCTGGGGCCCGCGGGACTACGCGTCCTGGTCCGCCCGCACCGCCGCATCGGGCGCGATGCTGTGCGTGCCGACCTGGTGGAACGGCACGACGGCCCTCCGCCTGGCCTTCGTGAACCCGGACACCGACGCCGAGGAGGTCATAGGGGCACTGCGCACCCTCCGGTAGCGGTCGCAGTCCGGAAGCGGCGCCGAGCTGAGGGGGCCGACAGGGGAACTTCCGGCGACCGACCCATTCACCCCGGTCTCGCCCCCACCGCGTCCCCGCGGTCTCCTGGACCCCGGAGTGGATCTGGGGGACTGGGAGGACCGGGGCGCGAACATCGACGCCCGCGTCCTGGACAACTGCTGGTACCACCTGGCCCTGGACACCGCCGCCAAGCTCGCCGAACTCAGCGGCACCACCGGTGACGGCGCCAGGTGGAAGTCCTGGCGCGACAAACGGGAAAGTCCGAAAACCGTCGCCGATGTGACCGTGATGACATGAACAGCAGGTTTTGCCGTCCCTTTACTATGGGAACGGAGCCTGCGAAGACGCCCCGACCCACCGACCGACGAAGGAGCCAGAGACCCCCGATGGGTGAGCCTCCCAGTACCGGCCGCAGCCTGCCCCGCCCGCACGAGGGAGCGGGGGTGGCGCGGTGACCGAGATCCTGCTGCTCCTGCTCGCTCTCCTCCTCACTCTGGCCTGCGCGTTGTTCGTCGCGGCCGAGTTCTCCCTGACCACCGTCGAACGCGCCGAGCTGGAGCGGGCGGCCGAGGCGGGGGAGCGCGGCGCGGAGGGCGCCCTGAAGGCCGTTCGCCGGCTGACGTTCCAGCTGTCCGGCGCGCAACTGGGCATCACCGTCACCTCCCTGGTGATCGGCATGCTCGCCGAGCCGTCCCTCGCCGCGCTGCTCGAAGGCCCCCTGCGGGCGATCGGGCTGGGCGGCGCCGCCTCGTCGACGGCGACCGTGCTGGGCGTGGCCCTCTCCACCGTCGTGCTGATGGTGGTGGGCGAGCTGGTGCCGAAGAACTGGGCGATCTCCCGGCCGCTGGCCGTGGCCAAGGTCGTCGCGGGCCCCCAGCGCGGCTTCACCGCCGCCTTCGGCCCGTTCATCCACCACCTGAACGGCACCGCCAACCGCTTCGTGCGCCGCTTCGGCCTGGAGCCGACCGAGGAACTGGCCTCCGCGCGCACCTCCGAGGAACTCGTCGCGCTCGCCCGCCACTCCGCCGCCGAGGGCGCCCTGGAGCCGGCCTCCGCCGAACTGTTCGTCCGGACCCTGCACCTGGGGGAGCTGACCGCGGAGAACGTGATGACGCCGAGGGTCGACGTCAAGGCACTGGAGGCCCACGCGACCGCCGCCGACGCCGCCAACCTCACCCACGCCACCGGACTGTCCCGCTTCCCCGTCTACCGCGACACCCTGGACGAGGTCATCGGCACCGTCCACATCCGCGACGTACTCGCCCTGGAGCCCGCCCGGCGTGCCGCCACCCCGGTCACCGAACTGACCACCGAGCCCCTGCTCGTCCCCGACAGCCTCACCGCCGACCGGCTGCTGGAGCGGCTGCGCGAGACGCGCACCATGGCCGTCGTCATCGACGAGTACGGCGGCACCGCAGGCGTCGCGACCGTCGAGGACATCGTCGAGGAGGTCGTCGGCGAGGTCCGCGACGAGCACGACCCCGTCGAAGCCCCCGACCTGACCCCCGCCCGGGCGATCGGGGACGGCCGCCTCGCGTGGGAGGCCGACGGCTCCGTGCGCGTCGAGCGGCTCGGCGAGATAGGGCTGGCCGCGCCCAACGGCCCGTACGAGACCGTGGCCGGTCTGATCGCCACCCGCCTCGCCCGCATTCCCGCCAAGGGGGACGCCCTGGACCTCGACGACGGCTGGCAGCTGGACGTCCTCGACGTCGACCACCACCGCGCCGACCGCGTCCGCATCACCGCACCGGCCCGCCGGCCGGCCCGGGAACGGTCGGAGGCCGCCCGATGACCGCGCTGCAACTCACCATCGGCGCCCTGACCCTGCTCACCAACGCCTTCTTCGTCGGCGGCGAGTTCGCCCTGATCTCGGTGCGCCGCAGCCAGATCGAACCGCGCGCCGAACAGGGCGACCAACGCGCCCGGATCACCCTGTGGGGCCTGCGCCACATCTCCGCGGTCATGGCCACGGCACAGCTCGGCATCACCGCGTCCTCCCTGGTGCTCGGCGCGGTCGCCGAACCCGCCATCGCGCACCTCATGGAACCCGCCTTCGAGGCGGCCCGCATCCCGCACGGCCTGGTGCACCCCATCGCGTTCATGGTCGCGCTGACCCTCGCCACCTATCTGCACATGCTGATCGGCGAGATGGTCCCGAAGAACATCGCCCTGGCCGCGCCGGTCCCCACCGCGCTGCTCCTCGGCCCGCCCCTGGTCGCCCTCACCCGGGCCCTGCGGCCGGTGATCTTCGGGATCAACGCCTTCGCCAACGCCCTGCTGAAGCTGCTGCGCGTGGAACCGAAGGACGAGGTCGAGTCGGCGTTCACCGACGACCAGCTCGCCCGGATGGTCCTCGACTCCAGCGAGGCCGGACTCCTGTCGCCCGCCGACGGCGAGCGGCTGCGCGACGCCCTGGAGCTGGGCACCCGCCCGGTCGGCGAGATCCTCGTCCCCGCCCGGCGGATGCGCACCGTCGGCCACACCGTCACCCCGGCCGAACTGGAACGCGCCGCCGCCGCTGCCGGGTACTCCCGCTTCCCGGTCACCGGCCCGGACGGCGGCCTCCTGGGCTACCTGCACATCAAGGACGCCCTGGGCCTCGCCGACCGCAACCAGCCTTTCCCGCCCGGCACCCTGCACCCGGTCACCCGGGTCCGCATCGACACCCCGCTGGACGACACCCTCACCGCCCTGCGCGCCGACGGCAGCCACCTCGCCGCCGTCACCGGCGGCACCGGCACGGTCCTCGGTTTCGTGACCATGGAGGACGTCCTGTCCGAACTGGTCGGCCCAACACGACCGGTCACGGCGCCATCGGGTGCCGCGCGGTGGTCGGACTCGGCACCGTCGGGCACGGCATCGTCGGGCGCCGCGCCGAACCGCAGGTGAGCGGGCCGGGCCTGGGAACGCCGATCCGGTCGGAATCGTTCACCCAGCACATCGACACCAGGAGCACGCCCGTGTCCGCGTCCGCCGGTATGACGGATTCCCCGGGGGACAGTCCCCGACCACCCCGCCGAGACACGGTCGACCGTGTCGGCCACGGCACACGGCGGGGCGGTGTCCGATGAGTGCCGTGAACGCCGTGCTCGGCCTGCTGGCCGTCCTCGTCCTGACCGCCGGCACCGGCTACTTCGTCGCCCAGGAGTTCGCCTATGTCTCCGCCGACCGCCTCGTCCTCGCCCGTGAGGCGGAGGCGGGCGACCGGCGCGCGGTCCGAGCCCTCAGGGTGCTGGAACGGCTGTCGTTCATGTTGTCCGGCGCGCAGCTGGGCATCACCGTCACCGGGCTGGTCGTCGGCTTCATCGCCGAACCGTCCGTGTCGGCCCTGCTGGCGCCCGCCCTCACCGGCGTCGGCGTCCCCGAGGGCGCGGTCGGCGGCATCTCCGTCGTGCTCGCCTTCGTCCTCGCGACCGTCGTGCAGATGGTGCTCGGCGAACTGGCCCCGAAGAACCTCGCGATCGCCGTCCCCGAGCGGCTCGCGAAGTCGCTGGCCGCCTCCACCCTCGTGTACCTGAAGATCGTGGGCCCGGTGGTGCACGTCTTCGACAGCGCCGCGAACAAGCTGCTGCGCCGCGTCGGTATCGAACCCGTGGAGGAACTGCGCCACGGCGCCACCCTGGAGGAGCTCGGCCATCTCATCGGCGAGTCCCACGAGCGGGGCGAACTGCCCGAGGACACCGCCGCACTCCTCGACCACGCCCTCGAATTCTCCGAACGGACCCTGGACGAGGTGATGGTGCCGCGGGCGGACGTGGTGTTCGTCCGCGAGGACGCCTCCACGACCGAGGCGGTCGAGCTGATCGCGAAGTACGGGCACTCCACCTATCCGGTGCTCGGCGACCACCCGGACGACGTCACCGGCGTCCTGGGCGTCCGGGAGCTGATGCGCACGCCCGCCGCGCAGCTCACCGCCACCACCGCGGGCGCCCTGGCGCGCCGCCCGCTCGTCCTGCCGGACACCCTGCCCCTGCCGGACGCGGTCACCCGGATGCGGGAGCACGACGACGAGTTCGCCGTCGTCCTCGACGAGCACGGTGGTGTCGCCGGGATCGTGACCTACGAGGACATCGCCGAGGAACTGGTCGGGGACATCGCCGACGAGTCCGACACCGTCGTGGAACCCGCCGTCGCCGACGGTCCGGGCTGGCTGGTCGACGCCGGACGCCGTCTCGACGAGATCGCCCACGCCACCGGTGTCCCACTGCCCGAGGCGGACGACTACGACACCGTCGCCGGGCTGGTCGTGGACCGCCTCGGCCGCTTCCCGGCCATCGGCGACCGGCTCACCGTGGACCTGCCCGACGGCGGGCGCGCGATCATCGACGTCCACACGCTCGACCGGCATGTGCCGGACCGGGTCCGCATCGAACGGCTGCCCGCGCGCGAGCCGGAGGAGCAGGCATGAGTTTCCCGATGGCGCTCTTCGTCACCCTGCTGCTGCTGATCGGCAGCGGGTTCTTCGTCGCCGCCGAGTTCGCGCTGGTCGCCGCCCGACGGCACCGAATGGAGAAGGCCGCGGCGCAGGGCCGCAGAGGCGCCGGGGCGGCCCTCGCGGGGATGCGGGAGCTGTCCCTGATGCTGGCCGGGGCCCAGCTCGGCATCACCGTGTGCACCCTGGGACTCGGCTCGGTCTCCAAGCCCGCCGTCTCCCACGAACTCGACCCGCTGCTGCACGACCTGGGCCTGCCCAGCGCGCTCAGTCACGGCGTGGCGTTCGTGTTCGCCATGGTCGTGGTGGTGTTCCTGCACATGGTGGTCGGCGAGATGGCGCCCAAGTCGTGGGCCATCGCCCGCCCCGAGCGCTCGGCGATGCTGCTGGCCCCGCCCTTCCGGGCCGTGGTCAGGGCCGTGCGGCCGCTGATCGGGCTGCTCAACCGCGTCAGCAACGCGCTGGTGCGCCTGTGCGGGGTCGCCCCGCGCGACGAGCTGGCCTCGGTCCACAACCGTGAGCAGCTCACCCACCTCGTGGAGGAGTCCCGGCGGCTCGGCCTCATCACCGAGACCGACTCCGAGCTGATCACCCGCTCGCTGACCGAACCCGAGACCCCGATCGGTGCCCTGGCGGTCCCGGCGGCCGGGATCACCTCGGTCGACGGGGACGCCGGCACCGAGGACATCCTGCGTACGGCCGCCGACCACGACCGCACCCGGCTCCTGGTCCGCGACCACGGCACCGTCGTCGGCTCGGTCCACGCCCGTGACGCCCTGGTGGCCCGTGCCAGGGGACGGACCGCCACCGCCCGTACGCTCGCCCGGCCCGTGCCCGAGCTGACGGAGGACACCACGGTGGCCGGCGCGATCGACGTACTGCGCAGGAACCGCGCCTCCCTCGCGGTGATCTGCGACCCCGCGGGCCGCCCCACCGCGCTGGTCAGCCTCGACGACCTGCTGGCCCGCTATCTGCTCCCGACCGCTGCTCCGCCCGAGGGGAGGGCGGCGGGGCGGCGCGGCGAGGACGACCGGTCATGACGATCGTGTTCCGGGTGCCCGCCGACGGGGCCGAGCGGGTGGGCTTCGCCTATTCGCCCGCGATGGAAGCCGTACTCAGCCTCCATGTGCTGGTGGAGCCGAAACACCACCCCGTCCAGCACGGCTGGGTGCGCGCAATGCGGAGACTGTCACCCGCGCTGAAGCGGGAGATCGAGGCCTTCGCGTACGCGGTGCGCTCGTACTTCCCCGAGTTCCTCTTCCCCCGTCCCACCGGCGGACTGCGGGACTTCCGGGAGGAACTGGCGGCCCTGCGCACGGCGGACCCGGACCTGATCCGCCTGGAGTTCGCCGTCCCCCTGCTCACCCCCTGGCCGGACGACGACGGCGGGGGCAGGGACCCGCAGCTGCTGCACCGCCCGGACGTCCGCGAACGGCTGCGGGCCCTGGCCCTGCGGGACAGCGACCCGGCGATGGCCGCCCAGCTGCTGGACGACCCCCGCGCCCTGCTGGAGCGGTTCCTGGACATGCTGGAGCGCTACTGGCGCGAGGCGTTCGAGGACGAATGGGCGCGGATCGAACCCGACCTGGCGGCCGGTGTCAGCGAGGCGGGACAGCAGATCGCACGGAGCGGCCTGTACGGGATGCTCCGCGGCCTGTGGCCCGAGGTACGCAGCGATCACCGGGCCGAGCGGTTCTGGCTGGAGCGCCCCCACGACCACGAGGTCGTCATCGGGACGGACGACACCCTCCTCCTCGCCCCCAGCACCTACGTCTGGCCCCACGTACGGGTCAACTGCGACGGGCCGTGGCCCCTCGGCCTGGTCTTCCCCGTCTCCTCCATCGCCCGGGAGGCCCGCCCGCGCATCCCGCCCGCCCGGCTCGTCGGGATACTGCGGGCCCTCGCCGACGACACCCGTCTGCGCGCCCTGCGGCTCATCGCCGAACGCCCGCGCAGCACCCAGGAGTTGGCGCCGCTCGTCGGCGTGAGCGAGGCCGCGCTGTCGAAACACCTGCGGGTCATGGCGGACGCCGGGCTGCTGGAGCGCCGGCGCGAGGGCTACTACGTCCTGTACCGGCTCGTGCCCGGGCAGGTGGCGGGCCTCACCCCCGGACTGGAGAGCTTCCTGCGCGGTGGCCACGGCGGAGACGGTCCGAACGATCAGTCATCCGCCTGATAAAGCGATTAGTCATCCGCCTAATAAGTGGATCACCGCCCGGCGCGGGCCCGACAGTGGCGCCCATGTCACTGCTGAGAGACCGCGACTTCCTGCTCCTCTTCGTCGGCCAGGGCGTGTCGCGCTTCGGAGACGGCCTGTACACCGCCTCGACCGCATGGCTGGCCTGGTCACTGACGAAGGACCCGGCCGCCGTGGCCCTCGTGAGCGTCTCCGCCTTCGCGCCGGCGTTCCTGGCCACCTTCGTCGTCGCCTCGTACGCCGACCGTCACGACCGCCGGAAACTGATGATCGCCACCGATCTGGCCCGGGTCGTGGTGGTCGCCGCGGGCGCGGTCCTGTTGTACCTCGGGCTGCTGAACCTGACTGCCCTGGTGGCGACCACGGCGCTGCTCGCGCTGATCGGCGCCCCGTTCGCTCCCGCCCGCAGCGCCATCGTCCCGCAGATCGTGCCCGCGGACCGGCTCCAGCAGGCCAACGGCCTCCTCCAAGTGGCCTTCCGGGCCGCCTTCTTCGTGGGGCCGCTGATGCTCGCGCCGCTGCTCGCCCACGCCTCGCTGCAGTGGGCGCTGGTGGTGAACGGTCTGACGTTCCTGGCGTCGGCGTCGGCGCTGGCGGCCCTCCGCGTCGCACGTCCCGCTCCCGTCGGCGACCGGACGGGGCTGTGGTCCGATCTCGCGGCGGGCCTGAGGGCCGTGCGCGCCGCTCCCGACGTGCTGGTCGTCATCGTGACCTTCGTGCTCGCACTCGCCCTGGCGAACGGGTTCCTGACGGTGGGTCTGGTGACCGTCGTGGGCCAGGGCGGCCAGTACGGGCTGCTGCTGGGCGTCGCCGGGGTGGCGGAGGTCGTCGGCGCGCTGCTGCTGGCCCGGCTGCCGATCCGCAGACCGGCTCTGGCAGCCGTGCTGGCCTGGGCCGTCCTCGGGATCTTCCGCGCCCCGCTGGGAACCGTCACCTCCACGGCCGTGGCGGCCGTGCTCCTGGCCGCCACCGGGCTCGCCTCCGCCCTCACGGACATCCCGCTGATCGCGCTGGTCCAGCGGCGCGTGCCCGACCCCCACCTCGCGAAGACGCTCGGCCTGTGGGAGGCCGGTATCGCCGGTGCCCTGACGGTCTCGCCCTTCGTGGCCTCCACCGTCATCACCCTCGTCGGAGCGGCCCACGCCTTCGTCCTCTCGGGCATCGCCCTGGTCGTCCTCGCGACGACCGCCGCGCTCACCCTCGCCCGGGTCGGTGCGGACCGCTCGGGGAGGGCCGTGGCCGACACCGTCGAGGGGGCGGGGGAGGAGTCGAGCACGACCCCGGGCACGGCTCGGTGAGCACCACGCGACCCGAGCCTCGTCACGGCCCGGTCCTCCTGCCGACCCTCACCGCGTCATCGGGCGCAGCCGACGTCCAGCACCTCGATCACGTCGCCGTGGACGGTGTAGACGAGCCAGCACCAGTCACCGAACACCGCGGCCAGCTCCCTGACCTGGATTCTCGGCTCCTCGGCCACCGCCTCGATGAGGGCGACGATCTCCTCGTGGACGGTGTCCGGGACGTCGAACAGCGCGTCGGCGGCCTGCTGAACCAGTTCGACCTTCATGGGGTCCCCCGCGGATGGCAGGAGCAGCACGGGGCGAAACTGTGCTTCTTACACGATAGGTCCGCGGTGCGCCCCGTGCCGAGGGGTGCCGCGCAACCCGTCGGGGGTCTTGGTCATGGCATGGCCAGTTCGCGTCTGCCTGGGCGCAAGCTTCCCTCCGCAGTATCTGCATGTCCCCGACAATCGGCAGCAGCCCGAGCACGCTCTGCCGACGTCCGATCGACGGTAAGGAAGCGCCTGTGAGAACGCCCCGCACTGCTCGGCGAGTTGCGGCCCTCGCCACCGGTACCGCGCTGATCGCCCTCCTCGCGGCGGCTCCCGCCGGGGCGGGCACGCCGGCCCTGCCGGTGGTGACCGCCACCGGCGAGACCGCCGCCCTCTACGACGACGAGCCCGGCGGCGACTCCGACGCGGACGACCCCGCGATCTGGCGGAACCCCGCCGACCCCGGCCGCAGCCTCGTCGTCGCCACCGCCAAGGAGGGCGGTCTGCGGGTCTACGACCTGGACGCCCGCCTGGTGCAGTCCCTGCCCGCCCCGGAGCCGCCGGCCGAGGACGACGCCCCGGGCCGGTACAACAACGTCGACCTCGTCACCGGCCTGCGCACCTCGGAGGGCCGCGCCGACGTCGCGGTGGTCAGCGACCGCGGCAACGACCGGCTGCGCATCTACCGCATCGACCCCTCCCGGCCCGGCGGCCCCCTCACCGACGTCACCGACCCGGCCGCCGCCCCCGTCTTCTCCGCCGACCAGGCCGAGATCAACGACCAGCGCACCGCGTACGGCCTCGCCACCTGGACCGACCGGACCAGCGGCCGTACGTACGCCCTGGTCAGCCGGCGCGAGCGCACGCGCCTGGCCCTGCTGGAACTGGTACCCGGGGCGCACGGCACGGTCGGCTACCGCACCGTGCGCACCCTCGACCTGCCGTCCTCCTTCCGGCTGCCCGACGGCACCACATGGAGCCCCTGCGCCGAACCCGGTGAACTCCCCCAGGTCGAGGGCATGGTCGTCGACCCGGCCACCGGCACGCTCTACGCCGGCCAGGAGGACATCGGCATCTGGCGACTGCGGGCCGACCTCACCGGCAGGCCCGTCCTCGTCGACAAGGTCAAGGAGTACGGCGTCCCCGGCACCTACGACGAGGAGACCGAGGAGTGTGCGCCGGGCGCCGACCCCGGCTTCGGCGGGAAGCGGCTGTCGGCCGACGTCGAGGGCCTGACCCTCCTTCAGGAACGGGACGGCGACGGCTACCTGCTGGCCTCCAGCCAGGGCGACGACACCTTCGCCCTGTACGACCGCGAGGTGAGCGAGGACAACGAGTACGAGGGCGGCTTCCGGATCGGGGCCGCGACGCCGACCCTCGACGGCGTGCAGGAGTGCGACGGCGCCGCGATCCTCAACGCCCCGCTGGGCAGCCGCTATCCCCGCGGTCTGCTCGTCGTCCAGGACGGCGAGGAGACCCCGGCGGTGCCGGACGGCGAGGGCGGCACCCGCACGGCCACGGGCTTCAAGTTCGTGGACCTCGGCGCGGTGGTGGACGCCGCCGACCTGTGAGGTCGGTCCTCCGCCGCGCATGCCGACGGAGGAGTCCTCCGATGTATCGCGGACAGGGGGGACAGTGCTGCGGATCCGGGCAGCATGAGGGAACATGAAGGTGCTGTGCTCGGCGCACACATCCGAGGAAAGCGTTGTCAGCTCGCCGTTCACCCTTTAAAGTCGCCATGCGCCATTCCTCCGATGACTCCTCGTCCCCACCGCAAGGGAGCTGCCCGGTGAACCCGACGGATCCGAGACCGGCGACCCGTGCCCGGATCATCGCGGTCGACACCTTCGAGATCCGGTTCCCCACCTCACGGGAGCTGGACGGGCCGGACGCCATGAACCCGGATCCCGACTACTCCGCCGCCTACGTGGTGCTGCGCACCGACGCCGACGACGGACTCGAAGGCCACGGCTTCACCTTCACCATCGGCCGCGGCAACGATGTGCAGGTCGCCGCCATCGGCGCCCTGCGCCCCCACGTCCTGGGTCGCGCGGTCGACGAGCTGTGCGCCGACCCCGGCTCGCTCGGCCGCGACCTGAGCGGCGACGGCCAACTGCGCCGGCCCGGCCCCGAGAAGGGCGTGACGCACATGGCGATCGGCGCCGTCGTCAACGCCGTGTGGGACCTGGCCGCCAAACGGAAGGGCGAGCCGCTGTGGCGGCTGCTCGCCCACGCCGACCCCGAGTGGCTGGCCTCCCAGGTGGACTTCCGCTACATCGCCGACGCCCTCACTCCCGAGGAAGCCCTCCGTATGCTCCGCGAGGGCAGGACCGGGCTCGCCGAGTCCGCCCCGTACCGGATCGAGGAACCCACCAGCCCCGACGACATCCTCGGCCACGCCGCCGTCCGCGCGGGCGTCGCCCCGGTGAAGGTCGCCACCGGCGAACACGTCCAGAACCGCGTCGTGTTCAAGCAGCTCCTCCAGACGGGCGCCATCGACGTCCTCCAGATCGACGCGGCCCGCGTCGGCGGCGTCGACGAGAACCTCGCCGTCCTGCTGCTCGCCGCGAAGTTCGGCGTACCGGTCCGCCCGCACGCCGGCGGCGTCGGCCTGTGCGAACTGGTCCGGCATCCGGCGATGTTCGACTACCCCGCCCTCTCCGGCACGGCCGACGACCGGGCCATCGAGTACGTCGACCACCTCCATGAGCACTGCACCGGCCCGGTCGTGCTGCGCGGGGGCCGCTACCGCGCACCGCTCGAGCCCGGCTTCTCGGCCACCATGCGGCCCGGGTCGCTCGCCGAATACCGTTACCCCGACGGCACGTTCTGGGCCGCCGACCTCGCTGGACGGGAGAAAGTCGCATGACGGATCTGACAGGGCTGCGCGCGATCGTCACCGGTGGCGCGTCCGGTATCGGACTGGCCACGGCACGACTGCTGGCCGCACGGGGCGCCGGCGTCGCCGTGTTCGACCTGAACCCCGCCGGCGCCACGGACCCCCTGCTGGGCTTCAAGACGGACGTCACCGACGACGCCTCCGTACGGGCCACCGTGGGCGACGCCGTCGAACGACTCGGCGGACTGGACATCCTCGTCAACAACGCCGGCATCGGCGCCATCGGCACCGTCGAGGACAACCCCGACGAACAGTGGCACCAGGTCCTCGACGTCAACGTCCTCGGCATCGTCCGCACGAGCCGCGCCGCCCTGCCGCACCTGCGGAGGTCCGACCACGCGGCCATCGTGAACACCTGCTCGATCGGCGCCACCGCCGGACTGCCGCAGCGCGCCCTGTACTGCGCCAGCAAGGGGGCGGTCCTCTCACTGACCCTCGCCATGGCCGCCGACCACGTCCGCGAGGGCATCCGCGTCAACTGTGTCAACCCCGGCACCGCCGACACCCCCTGGGTCGGCCGGCTCCTCGACGCCGCCGACGACCCCGAGGCCGAGCGCGCCGCGCTCAACGCCCGCCAGCCCATGGGACGCCTGGTCACCCCGGACGAGGTCGCCGCCGCCATCGCCTATCTGGCGAGCCCCGCCGCCGCCTCCGTCACCGGCACCTCCCTCGCCGTCGACGGCGGCATGCAGGGACTCCGCCTCCGGCCGGCGGCCTCATGAGAACCAGCACCCTCGGCCGCACCCGGGTCGAGGTCACCGAACTGGCCTACGGTGCCGCGGGCATCGGGAACCTCTACCGGCCCGTGACCGACGAGGAGGCCGCCGCCGCGATCGACGCCGCCTGGGACGCCGGGATCCGCACCTTCGACACGGCACCCCACTACGGCCTCGGCCTGTCCGAACGCCGCCTCGGCAAGGCTCTGCGCGACCGCCCCCGGGACACCTACACCGTCTCCACCAAGGTCGGCCGGCTGCTCGTGCCCGCCGACGGCGACGGCGCCGGTGACGACCTGGCCAACGGCTTCGCCGTCCCCGCGACCCTGCGCCGCGTCTGGGACTTCAGTGCCGACGGCGTCCGCCGCTCCCTCGAAGCCAGCCTGGACCGCCTCGGCCTGGACCGGGTGGACATCGTCCTTCTGCACGACCCCGACGACCACGCCGAGCAGGCCCTCGACCAGGCGTACCCGGCACTGGAACGGCTCCGCGCCGAAGGCGTCGTCGGCGCGATCGGCGTCGGCATGAACCAGTCCGCGCTGCCCGCCCGCTTCCTGCGCGAGACGGACATCGACGTCGTCCTCCTGGCGGGCCGCTACACCCTCCTCGACCAGCAGGGCCTCACCGACCTGCTCCCCGAGGCCGCCGCGCGCGGCAGAAGCGTCCTCATCGGCGGCGTCTTCAACTCCGGCCTGCTCACCGACCCCAGGCCGGGCGCCACCTACGACTACGCGCCGGCGCCGCAGGCCGTCCTCGACCGAGCCCGCCGGCTCAAGGCGGTCACCGAACGCCACGGCGTGACCTTGCGCGCCGCCGCTCTCCGCTTCCCGCTCGGCCATCCGGCGGTCGCCGGCGTCCTCACCGGCGCCCGCTCCCCCCATGAGGTGCGCGACACCGTGGAGCAACTGCGGGCCCCCGTCCCCGCCGCCCTCTGGGACGACCTGCGTACGGAAGGACTGCTCGCCGGGGACGCCCCGGTGCCCGCCTCCCGGACGACGTTCCCGGACATCTCCCCGGACCCGTCCCCGGAAGGAGCCCTCCCGCCGAAGGAGCCGTCGTGAGGGTCGCCCCGCCCACCAAGGCCCACCGGCGCCGGACTCGCCCCGAGCCCTACCGGTCCGGGTCAGCCGTCGGCCGGTACCGGGGGAGCGGTGCCCGCCGACGCGGCCAGCTCCTCCGGGGTGCGCGGACCGGGCGCCCCCTCGGTCAACAGCCCCTGCTTGCGCAGGAGCCGGGTGACCGCGATGCCCCAGGGGAGCCGTAGCCCCGCCTGTTCGAGGAGGTCCGTGCGGGCCAGCATCGCGGCCACCGGGCCCGTCCGCGCGCCGGACGGGGTGAGCAGCGCCGCGTCGTCGGCCCAGCGCAGCGCCAGATCGACGTCGTGGGTGGCCATCACCACGGTCGTACCGGACCGGCGGAGCCCGTCCAGCGTGGCGAGCAGCCGTTCCTGACCGTCCGGGTCGAGGCCCGCGGTCGGCTCGTCGAGGATCAGCACCCGGGGCCGCATCGCCACCGCCCCGGCGATCGCGGTCCGCTTGCGCTGGCCGTAGGAGAGCAGATGGGTGGGCCGGTCCGCCAGGGCGGAGACACCGAGCGCGGCGAGCGCCTCGTCCACCCGAACCCGCACCTGGTCGTCGGGCAGCCCGAGGTTCAGCGGCCCGAACGACACGTCCTGGGCGACCGACGCCGCGAAGAGCTGGTCGTCGGGGTCCTGCACCACCAGCTGGACGGTCGTCCGCAGCCCGGTCAGCCCCTTGCGGTCGTACGACACCGCCCGCCCCTCGACCGTCAACTCGCCCGCGCGGGGCCGCAGTCCCCCGCTGAGCAGCCGCATCAGCGTCGTCTTGCCGCTGCCGTTGCGGCCGAGCAGGGCGAGCGCGCGGCCCTCTCTGACCTCGAAGTCGAGATCGCTGAGCACGGCCGGGCCGTCCTCGTACGCGAAGGACACGCCCCGCAGGGCCACCAGCACGGGCTCGCTCATGTCAGCGGCCTTTCCAGGACGAAGGTGAGAGCGGCCACGGCCGCGAGGAGGACCACACTGACCGTGGTGAAGCGGATCGAGACCCGCGCCTCGGGCACCAGGACGCGCAGGGTCCCGTCGTAGCCCCGCCCGGCGAGCCCCGTCTGGAGCCGTGCCGCCCGGTCGAAGGCCCGCACGAACGCCGTCGCGCCGAGCCCGGCGAGGGAGCGCCAGGTGGCGGCGCGCGTGGTGTGGCCGAGCCGGGCGGCCTGCGCGTCGCGGATCCGGCGCACGGAGTCCAGGAGCAGGAAGCTCATGCGGTACGTCACCAGGGCGACGTCCACGACCGCCGGCGGCACCCCGGCCCGCACCAGGCG
The DNA here is from genome assembly GCF_055573455.1 of Streptomyces sp. NPDC030183. Taxonomy (NCBI): domain Bacteria; kingdom Bacillati; phylum Actinomycetota; class Actinomycetes; order Kitasatosporales; family Streptomycetaceae; genus Streptomyces; species Streptomyces sp. NPDC030183. The sequence continues at coordinate 117,873 of NZ_JBVIBK010000024.1, read as the reverse complement.
CGGCAGCAGATCCGACATGGGGGTCGTGAAGGCGAACAGCAGGACGCCGAGGGAGGCGGCGGAGGTCCGCAGCAGCAGCTCCGCCGCACGGACCGGACCGCCCTCGGCCAGGGCCACCAGGCCGCCGGGGCCGCCGACCTGGACCAGCAGCGGCAGCGCGCCGGTCACACAGAAGCCCAACGGCACCCGGTACGCGCGCCACAGGCGGTGACGCGGCACGCCCGCCGGGCCCAGCAGCACGACGAGCGCGGTCGCCAGGACCAGGGCCGCGCCGGGCCAGGGCGGCAGCGAGATCGCGAGCACGGTGAGACCGAGCCCGAGCACGGCCTTGTCCACGGGGTGGCGCCGGCGCCAGCGACTGCTGTGCGCCGCCTCGTCGATCGGCAGCACGTGGCGTCAGACCTCTTCCGCGCCGGACCCGGCCGGCGTCCTCGCGCCCTCCTGCCGTTCCAGGGCCCGCGCCTCACCCTGGCGGCGGCCCCGGTGCAGGCCGAAGTAGTAGGCGAGGACGCCCGCGCCGAGGGCGGCCTGGAGGGAGAACAGCGCGGACTCGATCTCACCGGAGGGAGGCTGGTACAGGGGGGAGAACCACGGCTTGTAGTCCGGCTCGATCTCGGTGATCGCGCTCTCGGCCTCCCCGTCCGACCCCGTGAACGGTTCCTTCTTGTGGTCGCCGAGGCCGAGGGCCAGCGGCAGCACCGCGAGCGCGGCCACGACCACCAGCAGCAGCAGGTTGATCTTCGTGTTCCGGCTCATCGCGCCACCGCCTCGGTCGTCGTGTCCCGCTTGCCCGCCACGAGCACCCCGAGCCGCGTCAGCTCGCCCTTGCTCGACTGCGTCAGCAGCCGCATCACGAGGACCGTGAGCAGGCCCTCGCTCACCGCGAGGGGGAGCTGGGTGACGGCGAAGATGGAACCGAACTTGCCGAGCGCGCCCAGGAACCCGCTGCTCGGGTCGGGGAACGCGAGGGCGAGCTGGACGCTGGTGACGCAGTAGGTGGACAGGTCCGCGAAGAACGCGCCGGAGAACACCGCGACCATCAGCGGCACGTCGTAGCGCCGCAGCACCTTGTAGACGGCGTATCCGACCCAGGGGCCGACGATCGCCATGGAGAAGACGTTCGCGCCGAGCGTGGTCAGGCCGCCGTGGGCGAGCAGCAGGGCCTGGAAGAGCAGGGTGATGGTGCCGAGCACCGCCATGATCGGCGGCCGGAACAGGATGGCGCCGAGTCCCGTGCCGGTGGGGTGGGAGCAACTCCCGGTGACCGACGGCAGCTTCAGCGCGGACAGGACGAAGGTGAAGGCCCCCGAGGCACCGAGCAGCAGCGTGCTCTCGGGATGCTCCCTGACCTCACGGGTGAGTGACCGGACTCCGTGGACGACGAACGGCGCGGACGCGACACCCCAGGCGATCGCGTGCGCCGGAGGAAGGAAACCCTCGGCTATGTGCATGGCTCAGCAGACCCTCTCCAGCACCTCGTGGATGGTTGACGTGCCTTGGCCGGTCTCCTGGCTGACGGGTACCACCGCCCGTGCTCCGCCTTCCCGGGTCACAAGGACCCAGTGGCTGTCCGCGAGGACTGGAGCCGGACTTCCCGATCACAGTGGCGAGGGCCGCACCGGCATCACACCGGATTTCCCGTTCACCAAGGCGTGGTGACAGTAGTGCCCGCACAAGGGCGCTGACAAGCGCAGACGGGGGCGTGAAGGCGGTGGTGAACAGCACACACCCCGGCGCACGTCACACCCGTCGCATGCGGCGCACGGCGCGGACAGGGCCCAACGCCCCTGCCCGGTACGACGGATCCGCCGCTCCGGCGGCCGTTGCGGCACCGCGGGCCGCCGTTGGCCGGGGCGCGGCCCTGCGCTTGAATGCAGGCTTCACACCTTCGGCACAAGGGAGTCAGCTGTGCACCGCCCGACCCTGGCACGCACCACGCGCCGTCTCGGCGTCCTCACCGCGACGGCGGTCGCGTTCGCCGTCGCCACCGCGGCACCGGCCGCCGCCCACGCGGAGGTCGAGGCGGAGGGCGCCCGCGCCCTCGACCAGAACGTCGAGCTGAGCTTCTCCGCCGAGTCGGAGTCCCCCTCAGCCGGCATCACCAAGCTGGAGGTGATCCTGCCGAAGGGCATCGCCCCCGCCGACATCACCTACGAAGAGGGCCCCAAGGGCTGGAAGTTCGCCGTCACCGACCGGGGTTACACCGTGTCGGGACCGAAGCTCGCGGTGGGGGAGGACGCCGAGTACGAGGTCACCGTACGTCAGCTGCCCGATGCCGAGTCGCTGGTGTTCAAAACCCTCCAGTCCTACAGCGACGGCACCGTGGACCGCTGGATCGAACTGGACGACTCCGGCGGCGACGGACACGGCCACGGTCACCCCGCGCCCCGTCTGGACCTGAAGCCCGCCGCTCCCGGCGCGAAGCTCGTCAGCCCCACCCCCAGCCCTTCGGAGGAGCCCTCGACGACGGCTCCCTCGCCCGAGCCCAGCGCCGACACCCCGGCGCCGTCGTCGAAGCCCGCGGCGGACGACACCGACGGCGACGACGGTCTGCCCCTGGCCGTGCCCGTCGGCCTCGGCGCGGCCGTCCTGGTGCTCGGCGGCGGCCTGTGGTGGTGGCGAAGCCGCCGCGGCGGAGCGGCCTGACACCTCCGGCCCCGGACCTGACCGAACCGTGGCACGAGCTTTACTGCGAGCTAGTTGCAGCTGCCAAACAGCGGCACAAGGCTGAGGGGGCCCGACCGCTCGTCGACAGAAGGCGCACGTGCCATGGCCACCGTTCCCGACGCCGCCCGCCCCGCCCCCGGCGGGGAGGGCGGCTTCTCATGGCGTCGGATCCGCGCCTCGATGACCCGCGAGGAATGGGCGGGTCTCGGCGCGATGGCCGCGTTCATCCTGGCACTGCACCTCGTCGGCTGGTTCACGCTCGTCGTGATCGTCGCCCCCGAGCACTACAGCGTGGGCAGCAGGACCTTCGGCGTCGGCATGGGGGTCACCGCCTACACCCTGGGCATGCGGCACGCCTTCGACGCCGACCACATCGCGGCCATCGACAACACCACCCGCAAGCTGATGGGCGAGGGGCGCCGGCCGCTGTCGGTCGGCTTCTGGTTCTCCCTCGGCCACTCGTCGGTCGTCTTCGCCCTCACCTTCCTGCTCTCCGTCGGCGTCAAGGCCCTCGCCGGGCCGACCCGCGACGACCACTCGGGGCTGCACGCCCTCGCCGGCTGGATCGGCACCACCGTCTCCGGGACGTTCCTGTACGCCATCGCGATCGTCAACCTGGTGATCATGGCGGGCATCTGGAAGGTGTTCCGCGCCATGCGGGCGGGCTCCTACGACGAGGCCGCGCTGGAGGAGCGGCTGAGCGAGCGGGGCTTCATGAACCGGTTCCTCGGCCGGCTGACGAGGTCGATCACGCGGCCGTGGCAGATGTATCCGCTCGGACTGCTCTTCGGTCTCGGCTTCGACACGGCCACGGAGGTCGCGCTGCTGGTGCTGGCGGGATCGGGTGCGGCCTCCGGGCTGCCCTGGTACGCGATCCTCTGCCTGCCCGTCCTGTTCGCGGCCGGCATGTCCCTGCTCGACACCGTCGACGGCTCGTTCATGAACTTCGCCTACGGCTGGGCGTTCTCCCGGCCCGTCCGCAAGGTCTACTACAACCTCACCGTCACCGGCCTCTCGGTCGCCGTCGCCCTCATCATCGGGACGGTCGAACTCCTCGGCCTGGTCGCCGAGAAGGCCGGTCTGCAAGGCCCCTTCTGGGACCGCGTCGCGGGCGTCGACCTCAACGCCGTCGGCTACGTGGTCGTCGCCCTCTTCTTCGTCACCTGGGCGATCGCCCTGCTGGTGTGGCGTCTCGCCCGGATCGAGGAGAAGTGGACGACGGGCTGAACCCTCCCGCGCGCCCCGCATACGAATCTGTCTCGATCCTCGGGCCCGCCCGAGGACGACGCCACGATCACGCCATCATGAGGCCATGAACAGGCCGTCGCCCCGCCTCCACACCCCCGAGTGGTTCACGGCCGACGCCTCGACCCTCAACGTCGCCCTCGTGTACCCGATGCAGGGGCCCGCCGGCATCTTCGGCCCCGCCTGCGGGGCCTGCGCCCGCCTCGCCGCCGAGGAGGTCAACAAGGGCGGGGGAGTGCTGGGCCGGGAGCTGCGCCTCATCGAGGTCGACGGCGGGGCCGAGCCGGCGCGGGTCGCGCAGGACGTCGAGGCGCTGGTCGCGTCGGGCGCCGTCCAGGGCGTCACCGGCTGGCACATCTCCTCCGTGCGCCGGGCCCTGGCCCCCCGCGTCGCACACCGCGTGCCCTACGTGTACACCGCCCTGTACGAGGGCGGCGAGCGCACCGAGGGCGTCTTCATGACGAGCGAGACCCCCTCCTGGCAGCTGCTGCCCGCGATGCGGCTGCTCGCCGAGTCACGCGGGGTGCGCCGCTGGTTCGTCGTCGGCAACGACTACGTCTGGCCCCGGCACACCGCCAGGGCCGCCCGGGGCTTCGCCCGCCGGTGCCGGGGCCGGGTGTGCGGCGAGGCGTATCTGCCGCTCGGCACGGACGACTTCGAGGGCGTACTGCGGCGCGTCGAACGGGCCGACGCCGACGGGGTGCTGATGCTGCTGGTCGGCAGTGACGCGGTCCGCTTCAACCGTGCCTTCGCCGCCTTCGGACTCGACCAGCGGTGTCTCAGACTCAGCACGCTGATGGACGAGAACATGCTGATGGGCAGTGGCCCGCAGGCCACCGCCGACCTCTACAGCACGGCCGGGTTCTTCGCCTCCCTCGCCGACCGCAACACCCTCGACTTCCACGGGCAGTACGCCCGCCGCTTCGGCCTGGACGCCCCCACGCCCGGCAGTCTCGGCGAGTCCTGCTACGAGGGCGTCCTGCTGCTCGCGGCACTCGTCGAACGGGCGCGCGCACTGGACGTGGCCGCGATCGGCGCGAGCGCCGACCGCGTGTCCTACGAGGGGCCGCGCGGCCTGCTGGGGCTGGACGGCCGCAGACACGTGCGCCAGCGCATCTACCTCGCGCAGGCCGACGGTTACGACTTCAACGTGAGCCCGGTTCCGGACCGGAGCCCGCGTCCGTGTCCGTCGCAGAGGAGGCGTGACGCCATGCTGGAGATCAACTCCGTCCGGGCCGGTTACGACCGCACGACCGTGCTCCACGACATCACCGTCTCCGTCCCCGCGGACGGCGTGGCGACCGTCCTCGGCCACAACGGCGCCGGCAAGAGCACCCTGTTGCGTGCCGCGATGGGCCTGATCAGGCCGAAGCGGGGCACCGTCCTGCTGGACGGCGAGGACATCACCCACCTCGCTCCGCACCGGCGGGTCGCCCGGGGCATGGCGTACGTCCCCCAGGGCCAGCAGTCCTTCCCCCACCTCACCACCGCAGAGAACCTCCGGCTCGTCGCCGACGGGCGGGCCGGAGGCAGGGATGCCGTGGCGGAGGTCCTGGACCTGTTCCCGGTGCTGCGGGAGCTGTCCGGCCGCCGCGCCGGCCTCCTGTCGGGTGGCCAGCGGCAGCAACTCGCCCTGGCCCGCGCCCTGATCACCCGGCCCCGGCTCCTGCTGCTCGACGAGCCGACCGAGGGCATCCAGCCCTCCGTCGTCGCCGAGATCGAGGAGACGATCCTGGCCCTGACCCGTCGGGGCGGCCTCTGCGTCCTCCTCGTCGAACAGCACGTGGGCTTCGCCATGCGGGCCGCCGACCGGTACTACGTCCTGGAGGCGGGCCGGGTCACGTCGTCTGGGGAGGGCGGCACGGGGGCGGAGCAGACCGTACGGGAGGCGCTCAGCGTGTGAACGACCCGCCCTCGGGTGCCGGGAACGTCGGCGTCCGGGGGCGCGCCCGCCCTGCGTCCGTCCGGGGCGCCGGGGCGCAGGGACACCGGGACACCGGGCCGCCGGGCCGCCGGGTCGGCGTCGGACGCGGCGCTACAGGCCGGCGTGCAGCGCGTCCGTGACCCGGCCGTGGCTGTGGCGCCAGCCCGTCGGCACCCTCAGCGCGTCGGCCAGGTGGGGGTGGCCGAGGGGGAGGTCGGCGTGCACATGGGTCGTGGGCGGCGCGGGCCACAGGCGTACGGCCAGCAGCGCGGCGGCCAGCGCGATCGAGCCCAGGGCGAGCGTCGTCCAGTCGAGTCCGGCGCTCGCGCCGAGCCAGCCGGCCAGCGGGTAGGTCAGCAGCCAGCAGCCGTGCGAGAGCGAGAACTGCGCGGCGAACGCGGCCGTACGCTCCCCGGGCGGCACCGAGCGCCGGATCAGCCGCCCGGTCGGCGTGAGCACAGCCGAGCACGCCGCACCGAACGCAGCCCACACGCCGAGCAGCGCGGGCACCCGCCAGGCGCCGCCCGGCGCCGCGGTGACGGCTCCCAGCCCGGCGAAGACCACCGTCAGCGCGAGCGCGGCCGGCAGCATCACAGCCCGGTCCGGCACCCGGTCCAGCAGCCGCGGCAACCCCAGCGCCACCACCATCGACCCTGCCCCGTACGCCCCGAGCGCCAGCGGCACGGCCCCCTCGGACAGGCCCAGCACGTCGCGGACGTAGACCACGGAGTTGACGGTGACCATCGCGCCGGCCGAGGCGACCGCGAGGTCAAGGGCGAGCAGCGCCCGCAGCCGGGGGACGGCGAGGAAACCGCGGATGCCCGAGCGACGGCCGCCGCCCCCCGCACCCGGACGGACCGCCCGTTCGGGCAGTACGGCCGTGACCACCAGCGCGGCCGACGCGAGGAAACCGAGGACGGTGCCGGTGAACAGCCAGTTGTACGTGATCACGGACAACAGCGCCGCCGCGAGCACGGGGGAGAAGAGGCTCTCCAGGTCGTAGGCGAGACGGGACATCGACAGGGCCCTCGTGTACGCGCGCTCGTCGGGCAGCACATCCGGGATCAGCGCCTGGAACGTCGGGGTGAACACCGCCGACGCGGACTGGAGGAGGAACACCAGGACGTACACCTGCCAGACCGAGCCGACGAACGGCAGGAACACCGCGACCCCGGCGCGCACCACGTCCGCCGTCACCATCAGCGCCCGGCGCGGCAGCCGGTCCGCGATCGCGCCGACGGCCGGTGCGATCGCCACGTACGCCACCATCTTGATCGCCAGGGCGGTGCCCAGCACGGACCCTGCGTCGGCGCCCGCGAGGTCGTACGCGAGCAGCCCCAGGGCGACGGTCGCGAGACCCGTGCCCACCAGCGCGATGACCTGGGCGGCGAACAGGTGCCGGTAGGTGCGGTGACGGAGGACGGCGAGCATACGAGCGGCTCCCCTCGGCACGACGGCTCGGTAGACGGCTCGGCGCGACGGCGCGCGATGTCCTCCGAGTGTAGCCATCATGTGCGCATCTGTGCACATGATGACCCGCGTGTCACCGTCGCGAGCGACGCAGGGCCTGACGCAGGGCCTGCCCAGGGCCCGACCACTGGCCCGACGCACGGCCTGGCCCATGACCCGGTTCATGGCTCTAGGCTGGCCTCATGCCTGAACGCCGCGCCGTGTCACCTGCATCCAGTGCGCATCTGCGCGCCCCCGACAGCGCGCGGCTCACCGAGGCGACCGGGGTGTTCGCGATGCTCTCCGACGTCACCCGGCTCCATCTGCTGTGGCTCCTCGCGCAGGGCGAGTCCGACGTCGGATCCCTGGCCGAACGCTGCGAGGCGTCCCGGACCGCGGTCAGTCAGCACCTCGCCAAGCTGCGGCTCGCCGGGCTCGTGCAGACCCGCCGCGAAGGGCGCCACATCCACTACCGCCTCAGCGACGGGCATCTGCGGCGTCTGGTCGTCGAGGCCCTCAGCCACGCCGACCACCGCGTCAGCGGCGAGGCGCCGCACGACTGAAGGCCGGTGCGCCGCCGGTTCGCTCAGACGGGGTCGATGGACTCCAGCGTCGGGACGACCTCCTCGATCGAGCCGTCCGGCGCGAACACCAGCCGGTCCAGGGTGGACTCCCGGTGCGTGCCGTCGCCGCGCGGCGTGCCGGGTCCGGGAACGGCGAACCGGTGGTAGCAGATGAACCAGTCGTCGGTGCCGGGGACGTTCACGACGGTGTGATGACCGGTGGCGAGGATGCCGTACTCGGGGCGCTTGCGCAGGATCACTCCCCTCTTCGTCCACGGCCCGAGCGGGGAGGGCCCCGTGGCGTACGCGACGCGGTAGTCCTCGCTGCGGGTGTCGTCCTCCGACCACATGAAGTAGTGGACGCCGCGCCGCTTGATGACGAACGCGCCCTCGCGGAAGCCCTCGGGTGTGAACCGCCGTACCCGCGCCGGGTCGAACGACACCATGTCCTCGGCGAGGGGCACTCCGTAGGCCTCGGTGTTGCCCCAGTACAGGTATGCGGAGCCGTCGTCGTCCCGGAACACGGCCGGGTCGATCATCTGGCCGGCGTAGTCGTCCCGCGCGATGAGCGGCCGGTCGAGCGCGTCCCGGAAGGGGCCCGTGGGACTGGCGCCGACGGCCACGCCGATCTGCTGGTTCGCGCAGAAGTAGAAGTAGTACGACCCGTCGCGCTCGGCTGCGGCCGGCGCCCAGGCGTACCGGTCCGCCCAGCTCACGTCGGTCTCCAGGTCCAGGACGACTCCGTGGTCCTCCCAGGTGACCAGGTCGTCGGAGGAGTGGACGGAGAACCGGGTGCCGCCCCAGCCCTCGAAGCCGTCGGTCGTCGGGTAGATGTAGTAACGGCCCCCGAACTCCTGGATGTTGGGGTCGGCGGTGAGCCCCGGCAGCAGCGGGCTGCGCATGTGGAGGGCCTCGACCGTCCAGGTGCGCCGGGTGCCGTCGGCCGCCGTGACCGTGTACGGCCGCGGGGTGCGGAAGTCGCGCGGGGTCCCGGAGGGCGGGTCGATGCGCGCGCCCGCGGCCAGGTCGAACTCGGGGGCGAGCGCGTCGAGTCCGGTGCCGGGGTGCAACGGCAGCACCACCTGGGAGGTCTTCTCGTCGACGAGGGCGTACGCCTTGAGCCCCTCACGGACATGGGCGTCGACGACGGAGGTGCCCGGCGCGTACGCGGCCGACAGCCGCTCGTACTCGGCCCGGGTCACCGGCAGGACGGAGCCGTGCCGGGCGCCGGGCGGCAGGGCGAAGTCCTCGCACGGGGTCCAGGTGCCGGAGTCGAGGTCGTCGGTCTCGAAGGGGACGTAGCCGCGCCCGCTGAACTCGTCGATGAACAGGTACCACTTGGCCTCCGTGTTGGACCTGAACACGATCGGACCCTCGCCCTGCTCGATCGCCCCCTGCCCCACACCGCCGGCCACGAACGCGTACGACGTCGCGCGCAGGTCGGCCGACTTCTCCACGGTGATGAACTTCCCGCCGGGCGCCTCGGGCGAGTGGGCGCGCTCGTCCTTGGTGAAGCGGTAGTAGGTGCCGTCGTGGCGCACGACCGTGGAGTCGATGACGGAGTGACCGGGGTCGTTCCAGATCCGGGGTTCACCGAAGACACGGAAGTCGCGGGTGGTCGCGTACAGCATCACGTTGTGGGTGTCGGCGGTGTGGTCCGGGTCGTCCTCGGCGTACAGCTTGGAGGCCCAGAAGACGACGTACTCGTCCCGGTCAGGGTCGTGACAAGCCTCCGGCGCCCAGAGGTTGCCGGCCGTGTCGGGGGCGAGGCGGACCAGGCGCCGGTCCGTCCAGTTCACCAGGTCGGTGCTGTCCCACACCATGAGCGCGGTGCTGCCGGTGCGCTGGACGCGGTCCCAGTCGCCGTCCGGCTCGCCGTGCATCCGCAGGTCGGTGGCGATCAGATGGAACCGGTCACCCCGCGGGGAACGGATCAGGAACGGGTCGCGCAGGCCCTTCGTGCCGAGGTCCGACGTCAGTACCGGCGCGCCGCCGTTGAGTTCGCGCCAGCGGAGGGGGTCGTTGCCCCGGCTGAGCGCGCATCGGATCCGCTCGCCGTCCGGGCTGCCCTCGCCGGTGAAGTAGACGAAGACGTAACCGGCGTACTCCTGCAAGCCGACCTCCAGAGCTGCGAGCTTTTGACGCTTCCTGTGGGAAACCCTCTCGAAGAGTGTTGCTATCTGAGCCGACACACGTCAATCGCCGAACTGCCCCCGGACGCCGAAAGCTTCGCCCACGAGCGCGCTCCCACCGGCACCCTGACTCAACCCGGTGGATTTCCGCGGTCTGCCCGGTCGGCCACTGGTGTGAGCAGGGCGCGGAGGTCGATGACGTGGTAGCCGCGTGCGGTTGCCGCGTCGAGAACCCGCGGCAGTGCCTGCGCGTCGATCACTTCGGCGCGGCCCCCGGACGTACCGACGTGCATCTGCATGATCGCCCCCGGACGCAGGGCGTCCAGCGCCCGGTCCACCGCGAGGTCCACGGTCATGCCGCCTTCGGCGCCCTTCCACCCATTGGTGTCCGCGGTGTATTCGATGTCCGCGAAACCCAGGCCGTTGACCTCGTCGATGTGGGCGGCGCTGGTCTCGCCGTAGGGGAACCGGAAGAACGGTGTCAGGGACTGTCCGGCCCCGGCCGCGCGCAGGGCCTGGTCCGCTGCCTGGACCTCGCGGCGTCGTCCGGCCGCGGTCAGGTCCTTGAAGTAGGGATGGCCGTAGGAGTGGTTGCCCAACCCGTGCCCTGCGGCCGCCACCCTCCTGACCACCTCGGGGTGGCGGTCGGCGAAAGCGCCGGTCAGGAAGAACGTGGCAGGCGTGTGCCGGCGGGCGAGGTCGTCGAGAACGCTGTCGAGGCCGGCGTCGTTCCAGGCCGCGTTGAAGGTCACCGCGACCACCCGCTCAGACGTACGGATCACACGGTTCTCCGACCCGAACAGCGCCCGCAGACCGTCCGCGGTCGCTCTCGGGCGCGTCGAAACAGCTCTCGCCGTCCCGGCCGGAGGCCCGGCGACCACCCCCCAAGCCCCGGCGAGAAGCCCGGCAGTCACCAGACGGCGGGAGACCTTACGGCGTGCGGCGAGAGAGTGCGCTTCCATGCCACCGTCATCGGCCGACCGGTACCCGCCCTTGAGCCCCTACCGGGAAAGCCTCCACCTCCCTGCGGCAACAGCCGTCAGGCATCCGCGAACCAGGGGCGGCCCTGGGCCCAGTGGGTCACCCAGCCCGTGAAGCCGGGCTTGCCGGGCATCAGGGCCTCAGGTGACGGGGGGCCGAAAGGGATCGCGCCCTCGGCCGCGATCTGCCAGATGTGACCGCGCTGCGGGCCGGTGACGATCAAGTGCCAGTACATTCCGCAGCCGTCGTGCCCAGCAGCAGCGAGCCGTGATCGAACACGGGGTCCAGCCGGGCCTCGAACTCCTGCTCCGACAGCGTCTCCTCGTCACCCTCGTCTTCCCACAGCCATGCCACCGTGAGCGGGAAGGGCTCTGCGAGACGGCGCTCAGGGCGATGCGAGCCCCAGTCCGCAGGGATGTGCGCGAGGGGCAGCAGGCCGTGGTGGGGCGGCCCGGCGGGCAGTCCGTCGCTGATCTCCGCCACGAACGTGCGGTACGGCTCCGGGAGGAGGATGCCGTGCTCCGCCTCGAAGGACCGCACCGCCTCCCAGCCGGCCGGCGGCGCCGCCTCGGGATGGGAGGCGACGATCTCGCGGAGGGTGACCAACTCGGCGGGGTCACAGGTTTCCGTGTCCATACCGATCACCATGCGAGACGCGAAGCTGCCGCTCCGCACGGAGAAGCCCATGGGCTGCTGACCGGCACCGGGTGAGGTGCGCCAGGGCGACGCACAGCGCGCGCCGGCAGTCGACTTCGGGTCGCCGCCACCGCCGTCCGCCCGCCTCAGCCCTCCAGTCGGCGCAGGCGTTCCGCGTCGCAGGTGCGGGGGCAGGTGGAGCATGCCTCGGCAGGGCGGATCGTGTAGTAGAGGCAGCAGCCCCTGCGGGTGCGGGTCGGGTGCTCGCGGCCGTCGGCCGTGCGCAGGACACGGAAGTCGGCGCCGCCAGGGAAGGGCGCACGGGCGCCCGGCAGCACCTCCGACGCGGCCCGGACCCCCGCGGCCTCGTCGCCCCGCGTGCGCCCGAGGTACCAGAGCCCGGAGACCAGGTCGTCGGAGACCAGGCCCCACAGCGCCCGTGAACCCCGGCGCGCGTACGGCCCGAACGCCTCCAGCACCGGCCCCATGTGCTCCGCCACGGCCGCCCGCAACTCGGCCCGCAGCGCCTCCTGATGGGCGACCGTCCGCGCACCGGCGAGCACCGCCGCGGGGTCGTCCGGCAGGCAGGCGAGACCGGTTCCGGGACGGATCTCGTACGCGCCCGACACGAGGTCCACCCGGATGTCACCGGGGGCGATGCGCGGCACCCGCCGCTCCAGGTACCAGACACCGCTCATCAGCAGGGCGACCGACCACACATAGTCATGCAGGGCCCGGGAGGCGGCGACGTGGCGGGGTGCCGTGTGGTCGTGGCGGTGCCGGATCCGCGCGGCCTCGGCCTCGACGAGGGCATCCAGAGCCTCCTGCCCCTCCCGGCCGTCCGTCAACACCACGGCGCTCTTGGTCATTCCGGGTGACGGTGCCGCCCCCGGATCCGGCTCCACGACCCGTACGGACAGCACCTCGCACATCGTGCCCAGACGGCGGTAGGCGGCGGCGAGGAGACCCGGGACATCCGTGGGGGCGGCGGCCCGGGGGAGCGTCAGGGAGGCCATGGTCATCGGCAACTCCAGAGCGTGAGGGAGTTTGGTGAGGAGAGGAGGTAAGCCTTACCTTAGCTGCAAGATCACGTGCTGATGGCCAAGTGGGGTGCGGATCGTGAGGCGGGGGCTGAACGGACCGTCTCCGCGGCCCCCTTCGTCGCCGGCCCGCCCCGTCCGACCCCTCATCCGCCAGCGGAAGCCGTGCACCGTCCCATGCGCCTGTACCTCCTCGCCCTGAACCCCACCGACTCCGTCACCGAGGGCTTCCTGCCCGCCGCCGCCCGGCTCGGTACGGACGTCACGATCCTCACCGACCGGCCGGACGCCCATCACGGCGTGTACCCGGAGCACCCCGGTGTCGAGGTCCTCGGCTGCGACGTACGCGACTTCCGCGCCGTCGTCACCCGGATCTCCACCCACCACCGGCCCGCCGCCGTCTTCACCAACAGCGATCACCTCCAGACCCAGGCCGCCCTCGCCACCGCGTATTTCGGGCTCCCCGGCAAGGACTGGCGGGCCACCCTGCGCTGCAAGGACAAGGCGGAGATGCGGCGCCGTCTGGCCGCCGCCGGAGCGGACACCGTGTGGTCCGCCGAGATCGCCGGACCGGCCGACCTGACCGGCCCGCCGGTCGCCGACGCGCCGTACCCCTGTGTCATCAAGCCCCGCGAGGGCGTCGCCAGCGAGGACGTATGCGCGTCGAGAACCCCGCCGACCTCGTCGCCCGCGGCAAGGAGATCCTCGCCCGCCGTCCCGGGGCGGCCCTGGTCGTCGAGGAGTACCTGCCGGGCGAGCTGTACACCCTGGAGACGCTGGGCGACGGCCGCGTCCGGCACGTCCTCGGCGGCTTCCACACCGAGGTCTCCGCGCCGCCGTACTTCGTCGAGGAGCGGATGACCTTCGTCGCGGCCCACCCGGAACCCGTCGTCGCGCAGGTCCTCGCCCAACTCGACGCGCTGGGCGTCGGCTTCGGCGCCTGCCACACCGAGTTCGTCGTCCACGAGGGCCGAGCCCGCGTCATCGAGGTCAACTACCGCGCCATCGGCGACCAGTGCGACCTGCTCCTCGCCGAACTCCTCGACGTCCCGCTCTTCGAGCACATCCTGCGCACCCATCTGGGCGAGCCCCTCCCCGCCGACCTGGATGCACGACGCGACCGCGCCGCCCGCCTGGAGTACCCGTGCGCCGACCGCGCCGGAACCCTCGTCGCCGCGCCCCCGCCGACCGAACTCCACGTCGACGGCGTCTGTCTGACGTACCGTCCGCTGCGCCGGACCGGCGAGCGGCACGAGCTGTACCGGACCAACCGCGACTACCTGGGTGTGCTCCGCGCGACCGGCACCGGTCAGGAGGCCGTCGACCGGGCGGCGGCCGACTTCCTCGCCGCACGGAGATGGGAGATCCAGCCGTGACCCCCACCAGTGCCGCCCCCACCAGTGCCGCCACCCCCACTGCCGTCGACATCCTGAGGACATCCACGTCCGCCGCCCCGGGGGCCTGCGCGCCCGCCGCCCAGGGAGGCCCCGACTCCAGCGCCCCCGCGGAGACACCCGGCTCCGCCGCCCCGGTGGACGCCGCCGAAGCCGCCCTCCTCATCCGCGTGCTCGGCGCCCTGCTCCGCGAGAACGTCGTCGGGCTGCGGGAGGACAGCACCCTCGTCGAGCGCCCGGACGGCCCCTGGCTGCGGCTGCCCGTCGGCGACGACGCCCTGCTGCTCCCCGTCACCGAGGACGGCTTCCAGTCCACGTACGCCGCCCGGCTCCCGCTCCTCGTCCGGGAGTCGGACGGTACCGCCCACACGACCTGCGCCAGTGCCGTCGCCCAACTGCGGGCCCTGGCCGACCCCGTCGACCGCGGCGGCTTCGACGCCTTCGCCGAGGAGTGCCGCCAGACCCTCGCCACCATGCGGCTGCACGACGACACCGCCGAGGAGGTCACCCGAGGGCTGGGCGAGCTGTACGGCACCGACCTCGCCGAATGGACGGGCCTGCGCGGCCAGTTGGCGTACGAGACCCTCGCCGCCCGGCTCGACCACCCCGTCTATCCGACCGCACGCGGTCGCGTCGGCCTCGACGAGCGGCAGCTCCGCGCCCACGCGCCCGAGTTCCACCCGGAGTTCCGGTTGCAGTGGCTCGCCCTGCCCCGAGAGTCGGTCACCGTCGCCGGCCCGCTCCCGGACGGGTGGCCCACCCCCTCGGCCCTCGGTCTCGCGGACCTCGACCTCACCCATGTCGCCCTGCCCGTCCACCCGTCGACCGTCGGCGCGCCCCTCGACACCGCGCTGCGCGAGACGGGACTCGCGGGCCGGGCCGTCCTCGCCGACTGGCCCTACCTCGATGTCGTCCCCACCCTGTCGATGCGCACGGTCGCCCCGACCGCGGCCCCCTCCCTGCACCTCAAACTGCCGCTGGCCACCGCCACCCTCGGCCTGCGCAACAAGCGTTCCGTGAAACCCGGCACCCTCGTCGACGGCGCCGCCGGCCAGCGGCTGGTGGAGGCGGTGATCGACCGCGAACCCCGCTTCCGGGACACGGTGCTGCACGCCGACGAGACCGTGTACGCGCACGCCGGGCACGAACTGCTCGCCGTCCTGTGCCGCCGCTACCCCGGAAACCTCGACGACGCCGCCGTCGTCCCGATGGCCGCCCTCCTCGCCGAGGCGCCCGGCGGGGGCCTGGTCGTCGACCACCTCGCCGACCGCCATCACGGCGGTGACGTGACCGCGCTGCTCGACGCGGTCCTCACCCTGCTGTTCGACTGGCAGACCACCCTCTTCGGGTACGGCATAGCGCTGGAGTCGCACCAGCAGAACATCTCCCTGGTGTTCGGCCCCGCCCCCGGCGAACTGCGGCTGCGGCTCAAGGACAACGACGGCCCCCGCGTCAACAGCACCCGGCTGGCCGCCACACTCGGCGGCGGCACCTGGGGCTTCGACGACCCACGGACCTTCGCCCCCGGCGACCGGGCGGTGGCCGACGTGTTCACCACCATCACCGTCCACCTCTGCGCGGGCGCCTACGCGTTCGGCCTCGCCCGGCACGGCCGCGCCCCGCTGCCCGTGCTGCTCGACCTCGTACGGGACCGGCTCACCGAGGCCGTCGACCGGCTCGGCGGCGACGCCGCCACCGCACTGCGGGAACGGGTGCTGGAAGCCCCCGAACTGCCGGTGAAGGCGATGGTGACCGCCGGGACCCTGCTCGACAAGGAGCGATCGGGCGCCGCCGACATCAACAAGCACTACACGACCGGCCCCAACTACCTCCTCCGGCGCGGCGGTCCGGCATGACGGCCGGGTCACCCCCGCCGGCGCGTCCCCAGGGCCGCCGTCCACCCGCGCCCCGGGCCCGCCCGCCGCACCCACGGACGGCACCGCCGCCCTCCCCGGCCTCGTGACCCTCCCGCCCCCACCCCCGCGTACCAGCTGGAGCCACCCCATGCCCCCGCTCACCGACTCGCTCGGTACCGCTCACCTGCCCACCGCCGACGACGCGACGGCCCACACCCTCCTCAACTGCCTGCTCCGCGAGGTCTCCGGCCCCGAACACCAGACCGCCGTCAGCGACGGCCACCTCCTGCTGAGACTGCCCCGACGCGGCCCGCTGCTCCGCGTCGCCCTGCGCCACACCTCCCTGATCGGCGCCCACCGCTTCACCGGCCCGGCGCACGAGCAGACCGCGACCGGCTGGACGCCACTCGACTGGCGCCGCCTCGCCGAGTACATCCACGACGAACTGTCCCTGCGCACCGGCGTCCGCAACGACGAGTTCCTCCACCAGGTCGCCTCCAGCCACCGCACCCTCGCCGCCACGCTTGCCGACCGCGACACCGACCCCCACGGCCGCCCCGACTACCTCACCTCCGAGCGGTCCCTGCTGTTCGGACACCGCTTCCACCCCACCCCCAAGGCCCGCACCGGCGACGCCGACGCCTGGCGGTCGTACGCCCCCGAGGCCCGCGCCGCCTTCCCGCTGCGCCACCTCGCCGTACGCCAGGACCTGATCGCCGAGGAGAGCGCCGAGGCCGGCGCCACCGCCGTCCTCGACCCGGAACGCGGCGACGTCCCCGAGGGCTACCGGCTGCTGCCCACCCACCCCTGGCAGTACGCGATGCTCCGCGAGCACCGTCTCCTGCGGGCCGCCCTCGGCCGCGGCGACATCCTCGACCTCGGACCGGGCGGCCCGACGTACGCGGCCACCGCCTCCGTCCGCACCCTCTTCGACGGCGACGCGTTCCTGAAGTTCAGCCTGAACGTCCGCATCACCAACTGCGTCCGCAAGAACGCCCCGTACGAGCTCTCCGGCGCCGTCGCCCTCACCCGCGCCCTCGCCCCGGCCCTCGCCGACCTGGAGGCCCGCTTCCCCGGCGGCGCGCTGCTCCGTGAACCCGCCTACCGCAGCCTCGCCCTGCCCGGCCCCGACGGCACCCCCGACCGCGCCCTCCTCGAAGGCTTCGGCGTGATCGTCCGCGAGGGCCTGTCCCGGCGGCTCCTGCCCGGCACGACCCCGCTGCTCGCGGCCGCCGTCGCCGACGAGTACCCGACCGGCCCGGCCCACATCTCCCGCCTGCTGCCCGGGCACGGACCGGAGGCGGCGCTCGACTGGTGGCGGGCCTACCTCCGCCTCCTCGTCCCGCCCGTGCTGTCCGCCTTCTTCGACCACGGAGTCGTGCTGGAACCCCACCTCCAGAACGTGCTGATCTGCGTCGACGCCGACGGCATGCCGGCCCAGGTCCTCTTCCGCGACCTGGAGGGCACCAAGCTCGTCCCCGACCACCACGCCGACACCCTCGCCGCCCTCCCTCCCGACGTCGCCGGCCCGATGACGTACGACGCCGGGCGCGGCTGGGACCGGGTCGTGTACTGCCTGCTGGTCAACCACGTCGCCGAGCTGCTCGCCGCCCTCGCCGACCTGCACCCCGGGACCGAGGCCGGCCTGTGGGCGGAGGTCCGCGCCGCCCTGCGCGCCCACGCCGACGACAATGGCCGCCCGCCCCTGCTCGCCGCCCTGCTGGCCGGGGTGCCGCTGCCCGCGAAGGCCAACCTGCTCACCCGCTGGGAACGCAGGGCGGACCGCGAGGCCGGCTATGTCCGTCTGCCCTCGCCCCTCGCCGAGGACATCCTCCGCTGGAGCCCCCGATGACCCACCCGACCCCCGCCGTACGCGACCGCGTCCTGTCCCTCGCCCCGGCCGAACTCCCCGCCTACGTCCACGACATCACGGCCCTGCGCGAGCACGCCGCCCTGGTGCGGTCCGCGCTGCCCGAGCGGGTCGAGCTGTACTACGCCGCGAAGGCCAACCCCGAGCCGCAGCTCCTCACCGCGCTCGGCCCGTACGTCGACGGCTACGAGGTCTCCTCCGGCGGCGAACTCGTCCACGTCGCCGGGGCCGTGCCCGGCAGGCCCCTCGCCTTCGGCGGGCCGGGCAAGACCCCGGACGAGATCAGGACCGCGCTGGAACTCGGCGTCGAGCGCTTCCACGCGGAGAGCGAGCACGACCTGCGGATGCTCGCCGAGCTGTCCCGGCGGATCGTGCCGGGACGCCGCGTGGCGGTGCTCCTCCGCTTCAACCTCGCCGTCGCGGACGGGGCGCTCGCCGGCGGCTCCCTCGCCATGGGCGGGCGCCCCACTCCGTTCGGCATCGACCCCACCCGGGCGGCGCACGTCCTGCGCACCCTCGCCGACCGCGCCTGCGCCCATCTCGAACTCCGGGGCGTCCACGCGCACCTGGCCAGCGGGCTCGACGCCGCCGCGCAGCTGTCCGTCGCCCGCTCGATCGTCGACTGGTCCACCGGTCTCGGCGTCCCCCTGGCCGAGGTGAACATCGGCGGCGGCATGGCCGTCGACTACGCCGCCCCCGAGAGCCGCTTCGACTGGTCGTCGTACGGCGAGGGACTCGCCCGCCTCCTCGACGACCACCCGGGGCTGACGCTCCGCATCGAACCGGGGCGGGCCCTGACCGCCTACTGCGGCTGGTACGCCACGGAGGTGCTGGACGTGAAGCACAGCCACGGCGAGGAGTTCGCCGTGCTGCGCGGTGGCACGCACCATCTGCGCACCCCGGCCACCAAGGGGCACGACCAGCCCTGTTCGGTGCTGGCCGTGGGGGAGTGGCCGCACCCGTGGCCGCGTCCCGCCGCCCAGGGGGACCATGTCACCCTCACCGGCCAGCTGTGCACCCCCAAGGACCTCCTCGCCCGGAACATCCATGCCCCCGGGCTCCGGGCGGGGGACAGGGTGGTGTTCTCCCTCGCGGGTGCCTACGCCTGGAACATCTCCCACCACGACTTCCTGATGCACCCGCACCCCGGGTTCCACTTCGTGGGCTGATCTCCGGCCGCCTCCGTCCCGCGCTTCCCCGTCCCGCGCTTCCCGTTGACAGGCGCGCGGGAGCGGGCGCAGACTCGTCCCCACACTTCAGTGAACTGAACTTCACCAGACGAACAACAGGCGAACACGGTCGGCCCGGAGGCGGGACGCGGCTCGTCCTCAACGACGAGGAGTACTCATGCACACCACCGTCGGCATCATCGGCGGCGGCCCGGCCGGGCTGCTGCTGGCCCGTCTGCTGCACAACGCGGGCATCGACAGTGTGGTTCTGGAACGCAAGGACCGCGCGTACGTCGAGCAGCGGCAGCGCGCCGGAATCCTGGAGCAGGCCACCGTCGACGCGCTGCGGGCCTGCGGCGCCGGGGCGCGCCTGGACGCCGAGGGGATGCCGCACGAGGGCATCGAGCTGCGCTTCGCCGGCCGCGCCCACCGCGTCGACTTCCCCGAGCTGACCGGCGGCCGCCGGGTGTGGGTCTACGCCCAGACCGAGGTCGTCAAGGACCTGATCGCCCTCCAGCTCGCCGACGGCGGCCCACTGCTGTTCGAGGCCGAGGTGCACACCGTGGAGGGCGTGGACGGCGACCGCCCGGTGATCCGGTACACCCATGACGGCCGCGAGCAGAGCCTGACCTGCGACTACGTGGTCGGCTGCGACGGATTCCACGGGGTGGCCCGGAACGCCGTCCCGGAGGGCGTCCGCACGACGTACGAGCGCACCTACCCGTACTCCTGGCTGGGTATCCTCGCCGACGCCCCGCCCGTCTACGACGAGCTGATCTACGCCCACTCCGAGCGCGGTTTCGCGCTGGCGAGCATGCGGTCGCCGACCGTGAGCCGGCTCTACCTCCAGGTCCCCAACGGCACCGACCCCGCCGACTGGTCCGACGAGCGGATCTGGGACGAGCTGGACGCCCGGTTCGCCCTCACCGCGAACCCCGGCTGGCGGCTCAAGCGCGGACCCGTCACCGCCAAGGCCGTGCTGCCCATGCGCAGCCATGTCACCGAGCCGATGCGGTACGGCCGCCTCCTCCTCGCCGGCGACGCCGCCCACATCGTGCCGCCCACCGGCGCCAAGGGCCTCAACCTCGCCGCCACCGACGTCATCGTGCTCGCCCGGGCCTTCGAACGGTTCCAGGAGACCGGCTCGACGGAACTGCTGGACGCATACTCCGACACCTGTCTGCGCCGGGTGTGGCGGGCCGAGCACTTCTCGTACTTCATGACCACCACCCTGCACGCCGACCCGGAGCAGTCCCCGTTCGAGACGCGGCTCCAGCTCTCCCAGCTGCACCGCGTCGCCACCTCCCGCCACGCGGCGGCCGAACTGGCCGAGAACTACACAGGTCTGGCGCTGGAGGACTGACCCGCGCGACGGGGCCGGGCGGCGGGGCCGGCGCGCGACCGAAGGGGCGCCCCGTGCGACACGGGACGCCCCTTCTCCGTACGGGCCTGGTTCGGCCCCGCGTACCCCTGCGTACGCTCTCGGCCCTATGTGCGGTCGCCCTTCGGCTTGCCCCGCTGGTCCGGGGTGCCGTGCGGCGGCGGGCTCATCGGCTGCGGCGAGGTCGCCGGCGACACGGGGGAGCCGGAACGGCGGCCGTGCTGCTCGGGTCGCAGCGCGCCGGGATCGCCCGACGTCGGTTCGGCGCCCGAGCGCAGCTGGTCCAGGCGCGCCGTCAGCAGCTGGGTCACCGGTAGGCGGTCGGCGTGGTCGCGCTCGTACGTCAGCAGCTCCTCCACCTCCTCGGCGGTGAGCGACCGGACGCGGCTCTCCAGACCGCCGATCGGCAGGTGGTCGTAGTCGGGCAGTGGCAGCGTCCTGTGGTCTGCCATGGCTCTCACTCCCTCGTGGCGGTACGCGTACGTGCGGCTTCGGTGACGCTCTGCGATCACGGGATCGCGTCACCCTCCGGGCAGCGGGCGGGCCCCTGCCGCAGCGGGGGCCCGCCGGGGCGCGCCGTCAGTGGGCGCCCAGCCCGCCGCTCCCGAAGGAACCGCTGCTGTTCTTGCTCCAGCGGGGCCGCTCCTTGTCGGGGCTGGGCCGCGTGCCCTGGTTCCCGTGCACCTCGTACGGCGTCAGCCGCCGGTCGCTCTTCGGGATCTCGTCCGGCTCGCGGTTCGCCCGCTCCTCGCGCACGGGGCCGCCCTCGGGCAGCTTGGGCTGCTCCTCGGGAAGGGGGCGGCGCGGCTCGCGCGCCCGGAGACGGGCGCCCAGCCACAGGGCCCCGATCAGCACCGACACGACGACCACACCGGCGATGAACGGCGCGGCGCCGCCCAGAACGCTGCGCTCTGCTGCGTAATTAGCCCATTCCGTCTTCATATCGGATGAATACCCCCAAAGGGTCGGGTGAACCTGGTCGGCTCACATGGGAGGGCGGTCGGGGCGACCGCTCCTCGCCCCCGTGCCGGGGTGTGCACGGGTGCCCGGTCCGGCGCCCGTGAAAACGGAACTCGCCGAACCGGGCTCGCCGCCGTCCGCGTTTGACGGACACCGCTCCGGCTACCCGCCTCGCGTGACCTCGACGACGACATCCCAACAGGAACTCATCCGTTTCCTCGAGGACCGCTTCGCGTGTGCCCAGGCGTGCACCGAATGTGCGCGCGCGTGTGCCCTGCGGGCGAGCCTCGCCGACCCCGACGGCCCGGAGGACCAGGAGCAGATGCGCCGCAAGGGCATCATGTGCGCGGAGGTGTGCGACGCCACCTGCCGGGCGCTCTCCGAGCAGACCAACCTCGACGAGGCGGCCGTCCGCGTCCAGGTGGAGTGGTGCCGGACCGTCAGCCTGGAGTGCGCCCGCGTCTTCGACGGGCACCCCGGCGCCGAGGAGAGCGCCCGGGCCTGTCATGACTGCGCCCGGGCCTGCACGGACTTCCTCGTCACCCTCGGCTGAGCCGCGCCGCCCCCTCCCGCGTCCCGGGACCCGGCTCCCGGACACGGCCGCGGGAATCGGCCTGACCGCCGCGCTCCCGCGTGTTCCCAAATACTGGAACACGTTCTAGCGTGTGCGCCGTCAGGTCGGCCCTGGGGAGCCTGGAGGCGCCGTGCACCTCGAATACACACCCGAGCAGCAGCGGTTGCGCACCGAACTGCGCGCCTACTTCGCCGAGTTGGTCCCGGCGGGCGCCTACACCCGGCACGCGGAGCCGGCGGCGCAGAAGCGCTTCTACCGGAAGACCATCCGCCGCCTCGGCGCGGACGGCTGGCTCGGCGTCGGCTGGCCCGAGGAGTACGGCGGACGCGGCCTGACCGCCATCGAGCAGTTCATCTTCTTCGACGAGGCCGCCCAGGCCGGCGTCCCGCTGCCGCTGATGGCCCTCAACACGGTCGGCCCGACGATCATGCGGTACGGCACGGAGGAGCAGAAGTCGTACTTCCTGCCGCGGATCCTGTCCGGCGAGATCGACTTCGCGATCGGCTACAGCGAGCCCGACGCCGGCACGGACCTCGCCTCACTGAGGACGCGCGCGGTGCGGGACGGCGACGAGTACGTAATCAACGGCCAGAAGATCTGGACGACCAACGGAGACACCGCGGACTGGGTGTGGCTGGCCACCCGGACCGACCCCGGGGCGCCGCCGCACAAGGGCATCACCATGCTCCTCGTCCCCACCACCGACCCCGGCTACTCCTGCACCCTGATCAACACCCTCGCCTCGCACGACACCACCGCCAGCTACTACGAGAACATCCGCGTCCCCGTCTCCCGTCGCGTCGGCGAGGAGAACCAGGGCTGGCGGCTGATCACCAACCAGCTCAACCACGAACGCGTCACCCTCGCCGCCCACGGCACCATGGCCATCCGCTCCCTGCACAACGTCCAGCGCTGGGCCATCGAGACCAAACTCGCCGACGGCCGCCGCGTCATCGACCTGCCCTGGGTACGCCGCCGCCTCGCCCAGACCCACACCAGGCTCGACGCGCTCAAGCTCCTCAACTGGCGCATGGTCAGCGCCGTCCAGGACGGCACCCTCACCCCGCAGGAGGCGTCCGCCGTCAAGGTCTACGGCTCCGAGGCACGCCGCGACGCCTACGCCTGGCTCATGGAGATCGTCGCCGCCGGGGGAGCCCTCAAGGAGGGGTCCGCCGGAGCCGTCCTGCACGGCGAACTCGAACGCGGCTACCGCTCGGCCGTCATCTTCACCTTCGGCGGCGGCAACAACGAGATCCAGCGCGAGATCATCGCCTGGATCGGCCTGGGCATGCCCCGGGTCCGGCGCTGAGCGGGGGCCTGCGACCCGTCGGGTCCGGCCCTGGTTCGACCACCCTTTCGAGGGAATGATGCCGAACGGTCGACCACATGCGCGAGCCGACAGCCACCAGAGGTGACCTCATATGACGGTGCTCCGACCCGACGGGGTGGACTCCCCGCACAGCGGTGATCCCGGGCTCTTCGGACCCGACTCGGTGACCTGGCAGACGCACGGCGACCCCATGATGTGGATCGCCGGGATCCGCGCCCTCTACCTCCAGGCCCTGCACCCCCGGGCCGTGCGCGGCGTCATGCAGAACTCCGACTTCCGCAAGGACGCCTGGGGCCGGCTGCTGCGCACGGCCGACTTCGTCGGCACCGTGTCGTACGGCACCACGGAAGCCGCCGAGAGGGCCGCCGCCCGCGTGCGCAGGATCCACAGCATGCTCACGGCCACCGACCCGGACACGGGGGAGCGGTACGGCGTCGACGAACCCGGCCTGCTGCTGTGGGTGCACTGCGCCGAGATCGACTCCTACCTGCACATCCTCCTCCGCTCCGGCTACCCCCTCGGCCCGGCGGCCGCCGACCGGTACGTGGCCGAACACCGCGTCAGCGCCCGCCTCGTGGGGCTCGACCCGGCCGACGTGCCCGGCAGCCGCGCCGAGTTGGCCGCCTACTTCGACCGGGTCCGCCCCGAACTGGCCGCCGGACCCGAGGCGCGCGACGTGGACGACTTCCTGCTCCGCCCGCCGGCCCACCCGTTGCTCGTACAGGCACGCGAAGCGCTCTGGCGGCGCGTGGCCGACCTGGCGTACGCCTCCCTGCCGCCGTACGCCCACGAGTTGTACGGCAGACCGGCACCCGCACCGGCGGTCGTCACCCGCCGCCTGCGGCGCACCGGCACTCTGCTGCGCCGCGTTCCCGCACGTCTGCGCTGGCAGCTCCCGCCCAAGCACATCCTGAGGGCCATGGAGCGGCTCGGTCCCGGCACCCGCCCGGCGCCGTACAAAGTCATGAGATAGGTCGCCATACTGGACATCGGACCTGCCGGGGGAGGGCGGGGCCGTACGGACGGGGGGCGACAGTTGACGATGACGGACACCAGGCTGATCCAGGGCCGGTACCGACTGCTCGATCTGATCGGGCGCGGCGGCATGGGCGAGGTCTGGCGCGCGAGAGACGAGTCACTGGGCCGCCAGGTCGCGGTCAAGTGCCTCAAACCGGTCACCACCCAGCCGGACGAGTCCGCCAACGGAGTGCTCCGTGAGCGGTTCCGGCGGGAGGCGCGCGTCGCCGCCGGCCTCCAGCACCGGGGGGTGACCGTCGTCCACGACTTCGGCGAGTCCGACGGCGTGCTCTTCCTCGTGATGGAACTGCTGGAGGGCCGCAACCTCAGCCAGCTCCTGGAGGACAACAAACACCATCCGCTGCCCGTCGCCGACGTCGTGGAGGTGGCCGACCAGGTGGCCTCCGCCCTCGCCTACACCCACCGGCAGGGCATCGTGCACCGCGATCTGAAGCCCGCCAACATCATGCGGCTCACCGACGGCACGGTGAAGATCTGCGACTTCGGCATCGCCCGCCTCGGCCGCGACGTCACCTTCACCTCCCGCCTCACCGGCACCGGCATCGCGATGGGCACCCCGCACTACATGTCGCCGGAACAGATCAGCGGCGACCAGGTCGACCGGCGCAGCGACCTGTACTCCTTCGGCTGCGTCCTCTACGAGATCGCCACCGGGGTACCGCCGTTCGACCTCGACGACGCCTGGGCGGTCCTCATGGGCCACCGCGACACCCCGCCCAGGCCGCCGCGCAGCCACCGCGAGGAGGTGCCCGCCTACCTGGAGCGGATCATCCTGGACCTGCTGGCCAAGCAGCCCGAGGCACGCCCGCGGGACGCCCGCGAGCTGGCCCGCCGTCTCGACCAGGGCCGGACGACGGTCCCGGCCCGGGCCGGAGCCCCCGGCCGCCTCTCCACGGCCGTCCCCGCCCCGGTGCCGCCGCGGCCACGGGCCCAGGAGCCCTCCGCGGCGCGCGAGCCCCGGCTGCCGTCCTGGACCCGTGACATGACCACCGGCCACAAGGCCACCGGCACCGGACCGCGCCTCACCCCGCCGGACGCCTCCGCCGGTCCCACCGGGGAGTCGGTCGCCCGCCCGGCCGCCGGTCGCGCGGGGAAACCCGCACCGGCCGAACGGCCCACCCCGTCACCGGAACTGATCAGCGCCCTGGCCGGGCGGCACAACGCGGGCCTCAGCCTCGGCCGCCTCGGCCGCTGGACGGAGGCCGGGGAGGTGCACCGGGCGGTCGCCGCCGAGCGGGAGCACGCCCTCGGCCCGGACCACCCCGACACCCTGGCCAGCCGCCACGAGGTCGGCCTCACCCTGAGCCGCACCGGCCGCCCCACCGACGCGCTGCGCGAGTTCGCCCATGTCGCCCACGCCCGAGAGCGGGTCCTCGGCGCCGACCATCCCGACACGCTCACCGCCCGGCAGGAAATGGCGTACGTCCTCGGCCAGTTGGGCCGTCACCTGGAGGCCCACCAGGCGTACGCGTCCGTTCTCGCCGCCCGGGAACGCCTCGCCGGGCCCGACCACCCGGACACCCTGCGCTGCCGCCACAACCTCGCCTTCAACCTCAGCAGGCTCGGCCGCCCGGAGGACTCGCACCGCATGGCCGGCGAGGTCGCCGCCGCCCGCGCCCGCGTCCTCGGCGCCGGTCATCCCGACACCCTCGTCACCCGCTTCGAGGTCGCCTACGCACTCGGCCAGCTGGGCCGCTGGCCCGAGGCCCTCCAGACGTACCAGGAGGTCGCCGAGGCCCGCGCCCTGGCCCTCGGACCCGACCACCCCGACACCCTCGCCGCCCGCTACGAGGTCGGCATCAGCCTCGGCCGCCTCGGCCGCAGCACGGAGGCCCTCACCCTGTACCGCGCCCTCGTCGACGACCGCGCCCGCGTCCACGGCCCCGCCCACCCCGAGACCCTGCGCGCCCGCCACGGCCTCGGCGTCAACCTCGGCCGGCTCGGCCGCTGGGAGGAGGCCCTCGCCGAGTCCCGCGACGTGTGCGCCCTGCGCGAGCAGGTCCTCGGCACCGACCACCCCGACACCCTGGTCAGCCGCCGCGAGGTCGCCGTCGGCCTCGGCTGGCTCGGCCGCTGGTCGGACGCCCTCACCGAGTACCGCGCCGTCGCCGACGCCCGCGAGCGCGTCCTCGGCGCCGACCATCCCGACGCCCTCGCCAGCCGCAACGACGAGGCCCACTGCCTGGAGCAGCTCGGGCGCGGCCCCGAAGCGGTGAGGCTGTACCGCCGGGTGGCGGCGTTACGCCGGCAACTGGCGTCCGGCGGTCCCTGACACCGCGAGCGGCGGCGTTGGTCCACCTGCCCCGGCCCCCTGGCCGCCCCGAACGACGCGTGTTACCAAGAGCCATGCCTGCCACCCCCGCCCCCCAAGCGCACCCCGGCCGCCCCGGACCCCGACCCCACGACTCCTACGACGCGGTGATCGTCGGAGGCGGCCACAACGGCCTGGTCGCCGCCGCCTACCTGGCCCGCGCCGGGCAGTCCGTGCTGGTCCTGGAACGGCTCGGGCACACGGGCGGCGCCGCCGTCTCCACCCGCCCCTTCGCCGGCGTCGACGCCCGACTGTCGCGCTACTCCTACCTGGTCAGCCTGTTGCCCAAGAAGATCGTCCGGGACCTCGACCTCGACTTCCGGGTCCGGGGCCGCACGATCTCCTCGTACACCCCCGCCGAACGCGACGGCCGCCCCACCGGACTGCTCGTCGGCGGCGGTGAGCGGCGCACCCGGGAAGCGTTCGCGCGACTCACCGGATCGGACCGCGCGTACGAGTCCTGGCGGCGTTTCTACGGCATGACGGGCCGCGTCGCCGAACGGGTGTTCCCGACCCTCATCGAGCCGCTGCCCACCAGGGACGAGCTGCGGGCCCGTATCGACGACGAGGACGCCTGGCGCACCCTCTTCGAGGAGCCCATCGGTGTCGCCGTGGAGTCGGCCTTCGACGACGACCTGGTGCGCGGCGTCGTCCTCACCGACGCCCTGATCGGCACCTTCGCCGACGCCCACGACCCCACCCTCAGCCAGAACCGCTGCTTCCTCTACCACGTGATCGGCGGCGGCACGGGCGCCTGGGACGTGCCCGTCGGCGGCATGGGCGCCCTCACGGACGCGCTGGCCGCCGCCGCCCGCGCCGCCGGAGCGGTGCTCGCCACCGGCCACGAGGTACGGAGGATCGCGACCGACGGCCGGTCCGCCGAGATCACCTACCGGACACCGGACGGGGAAGGCACCGTCGCCGCCCGGCACGTCCTGGTCAACGCCTCGCCCCAGGAGCTCGCGAGACTGACCGGCGACGCGCCGCCGGCACCCGCCGAGGGCGCGCAGCTCAAGGTGAACATGCTGCTCAAGCGGCTCCCCAGGCTCCGGGACGAGACCGTCGACCCGCGCGAGGCATTCTCCGGGACCTTCCACGTCGCCGAGGGCTACGACCAGCTCGCGACCGCCTACGCGCAGGCCGCCGAGGGCAGGCTCCCCGAGACGCCGCCGTCCGAGATCTACTGCCACTCCCTCACGGACCCCACCATCCTCGGCCCCGACCTGGTCGAGCAGGGCTACCAGACGCTCACCCTGTTCGGGCTGCACACACCGGCGAGGCTGTTCGAGGCCGACAACGACGCCGTGCGCGAGGAACTGCTGAAGTCGACCCTCGCCCAGCTCGACGCCCATCTCGCCGAACCCCTCGCCGACTGCCTGGCGACCGACGCCGAGGGCCGCCCCTGCATCGAGGCCAGGACCCCCCTCGACCTGGAGCGCGACCTCGGCCTCCCCGGCGGGAACATCTTCCACCGCGCCCTCGCCTGGCCCCACACCCAGGAGGGCACCGGACGCTGGGGCGTGGAGACCCGCCACCCCAACGTCCTCCTGTGCGGCGCGGGCGCCGTACGCGGCGGCGGGGTCAGCGGAGTGCCGGGCCACAACGCGGCGATGGCGGTGCTGGAGGCCCCCGGCCGCCCGTCCTGATCCGCGGGCGGCCTCCGCTCTCGATGCGCGTTGCGACCCGACGGGCGACGCTGTAGGTACCTCTCCTTCCGCACCCGAGCCGCGCGTGCGGAAACGGCTTCGTCCACAGGGTTGAGAACACGGTGACGGGAGACCAGCGGGCGTCCGAGCCGCCCGGCACAGGTGGAGCGAGACGGGCCGACGGCCTGCCGTTCCACCTCCCGGTCCTGGCCGCCGCCCGCGCGGCGGCCAGGACCACCGCCCTGGTGGCCGCCCTGCTCGGAGCGCTGGGCCTCGCCGGATGGATCCTCGACGTCGACGCGCTGAAGAGCCCCCTGCCCGGGGTCGACGTCTCCATGAAGCCGAACACCGCCGTGGCGGTGCTCACCCTCGGCCTCTCCCTGTTCCTGGTCGCCGGCCGGCCCACCGGTCCCCGCACGCTCGCCGTGGCGCGCGCCGCCGCGGTACCGGCCCTCCTCATCGGCGCGCTCACCGGCCTGGAGTACCTGACCGGGGCGGGACTCGGCATCGACGAACTGCTCTTCGAGGACGACACCGCCAAGGTCGCCACCGGCGTGCCCGGGCGGATGTCACCGAACACGGCAGCGGCCCTGGCGCTCGGCGGCACCGCCTCGCTGTCCGCGAGCGCGCCCCGGGCACCCGCCTGGACCAGCCAGATCCCCGGCCTGGCCGTCCTGGCCCTCGGCACGCTGCGGCTGTACGGGGCCGCCTACGCGGTGCCCGAGCTGGAGCGGTTCGGCGCCTACACGGGCATGGCCCTGCACACCGCGCTCGCCCTGGTGCTGCTGGGCACCGCCGCGTTCCTCGCCCGGCCGGACGAGGGCCCGGCGGCCCTGCTGATGAACGCGGGCACCACCGGTGCGCTCGGGCGGCGGCTGTTCGCCACCGTGCTCGTCGTACCGCCGTTCCTGGGCTGGGCCGTCCTCGCGGGCGAGGACTCCGGCCTGTTCGGCCCCCGGCTGGGCACCGCGCTGCTCGTCGCCGGCCACGCGGCCGTCTTCACGGCGGTCGTCCTCGCCGCCTCGGCCGTGGGCCGCCGCATCGAGGAGGCCCACGCCCGCGCCGAGCGGCAGGTACGGCAGAACGAACTGCTCCAGGCGTTCATGGACCACACGCCCGCGGTGGTGTTCATCAAGGACCTCCAGGGCCGCTTCCTGGCCGTCAACACGACGTTCGAGGCGAACACCGGCCTGTCGCGCGAACAGGTCCTGGGCCTGCGGGACGAGGACGTCCTGCCGCCCGGCCTCGCCCGTCAGGCGCGCGCCGCCGACCTCGCCATGCTCGACCGGGGCACCCCCGTGCAGCGCGAGGAGCTGATCACCCTCCCGGAGGGCGACCGGGACGTCCTCACCTCCCTGTTCCCGCTCAACGACGCCGACGGCACGCCCTACGCCGTGTGCGGTGTGATCACCGACATCACCGAACGCGTCGCGGCCCAGCGCGAGGTCCAGCGGGCCCACCGGCGCTTCCTCGCCCTGCTGGAATCCGCGCCCGACGCCACCCTCATCACCGACGGCGACGGCACCATCGTCATGGCCAACGCCCAGGTGGAACGCCTGTTCGGTCTCGCGCCCGGTGACCTCATCGGCCACGAGGTCGTCCGGCTGGTCCCCCCTTCCCGGCGCCGGCGGCACAGCGCGCTGCTCGCCGCCTACCTCCGCCTGCGCGACCCCCGGCCGACAGTGGTGGACAGGGACCTGTACGGGCGGCGCCCGGACGGCTCCGAGTTCCCCGTCGAGGTGAGCGTCAGCAGACTCCAGGCCGATCAGGAGGCCCTGGTGGTCCTGACGGTGCGGGACATCACCGGACGCCGCAGGGCGGAGGCCGCCCGCGCCGAGCGCTACGAGCAGCACCGGCACATCGCCTACACCCTCCAGCACAGCCTCATGGGGGACCCGCCCCGCCTCCCGCACCTGCCCAGCGCGCACCGGTACCTGGCCTCCGTCCAGGACCCCGGCGTCGGCGGCGACTGGTTCGACGTCATCCCCCTCGGTGAACGCCGCACCGGCGTCATCGTCGGCGACGTGATGGGCCGCGGCCTGGAGGCGGCCGCCGTCATGGGGCAGCTGCGCGCCGCCTCCCACGCGCTGGCCCGTACCGGCGCCACGCCCAGTCGGCTCATGGCCGCGCTGGACGCCTTCGTCAGCGATCTCGCGGACCAGCTCGTCACCTGCGTCTACCTGGTCATGGACCAGGACGCGGACGAGGTCACCCTCTGCTCGGCCGGTCATCTGCCGGTCATCGCCCTGCCTCCGGACGGCTCCGCCCGCCGGCTGCGCTCACCGGTCGGTGTGCCGCTCGGCGTCAACGACCTGGGTGTCGGGGTGCCCTTCGAGGAGGCGACCCAGCCGCTGCCGCCGGGCAGCACCCTCGTGCTCTACACCGACGGGCTCGTCGAGCGGCCGGGCACCGACATCGAGGTCCAGATCGACGTCCTCACCCACACCCTCGATCTCGCGCTGAAGGGCGCTCCCGCCGACCCGGACCCGCTGGAACGGGCGGCGGACCGGCTGATCACGACCCTCCTCCCGGATCCGGCCGCCCACGACGACGACGTGACGCTGCTGATGATCCGCGTGCCCGGCCGGGAAGGGGACGGCGGCGGCGCCCGCGCCTGACGCGCCACCGATGGGGCCCCGTACGACTGTTCGGCGGAACGGGTCCCGGCGAACTACGAGCGGGCCTGACCGAGGAGGAGATGGGGCTGCTGGGGTTCCTGCAGTCGTTCAACTCCGAGATGTCGGCGTACGCCGAACTGCAGTCCACCAAGCCGCAGAACCTGGCCCACGCGCTCGCCGACACTTCGCCCATGACTTCAGCCCGGTCCTCGAGGTGAGGTGCGGGCGGTGCGTCGAAGTGGGACAAAACGCACGGCGCGCGAGACGCTGACCCCATGACAGCTCCTCCCGCGCCCGCCGCCGACGCGCCGTACCGCTTCGACGACCTGACCGCCCTGTTCATCAACTGCACACTCAAGCCGTCCCCGCAGCTCAGCCACACCCAGGGCCTCATCGACATGAGCGCGGCCATCATGATGTCGCGCGGCGTCACCACCTCCGAGATCCGCGCCGTCGACCACGACATCGCGCCCGGCGTCTACCCGGACATGACCGAGCACGGCTTCGCCACGGACGAGTGGCCCACCGTGTACGAGCGGGTGATGGCCGCCGACATCCTGGTCGTCGCCGGGCCGATCTGGCTCGGCGACAACAGCTCGGTGACCAAGAAGGTGATCGAGCGTCTGTACGCCTGCTCCGCCGAACTCAACGAGCGGGGGCAGTACGCGTACTACGGCCGCGTCGGCGGCTGCCTCATCACGGGCAACGAGGACGGTGTGAAGCACTGCGCGATGAACGTCCTCTACAGCCTCCAGCACCTGGGTTACACGATCCCGCCCCAGGCGGACGCCGGCTGGATCGGTGCGGCCGGCCCCGGACCGTCGTACCTCGACCCCGGATCGGGCGGACCGGAGAACGACTTCACCAACCGCAACACCTCGTTCATGACCTGGAACCTCATGCACATGGCCGCCCTGCTGAAGCGCGCCGGAGGCATGCCGGCCCACGGCAACCAGCGCACGGAGTGGGACGCCGGCTGCCGCCCCGGAGCGGAGAACCCCGAGCACCGCTGACCCGCTCGTCGCAGGTCAAGCCGCCCCCCCCGGCCGGCCACGCGGCCCGTCCTCGCCTCCCTCGCGCCTTCTGATCCACCGCCCGTCCGATCCACCGCCCGACCTGCTCCGGATCACGCGAGAACCCGGAGCACGGAGGGCGGGAGGAGGTGGCGATGGATCCGCCGGCGAGAGGGAGGGCTCCGCACGGCGCGCAGCACACGGCACCGCGCGGACGGCGCACGGCCGTGGCGGGCGCCGGGGTGGCGGGGCTGACGGCCGCGTACATCCTGGGCCGGACCATGTCGGTCCGCTGCGAGGGGTGCGGGCTGGAGTACGCCGGCGCCCGCCCGGGCGGCGGCTGCTGGTCACCGGGCTGACGGCGATCTGGGAGCTGCGCCTCGCGGCACACATCCCCCGCCGCGGCCGACGCAACGGCGGGGACCCCCGCTGCGAGGCCATGCTGTCCAAGGCCCCGGCAACCGGAACGCGTAGGCCCCGCGCATGGTCCACCTGCTCCAGGGCGCCCTCGTGTGGCTCGTGTCCCCGCCCGTGCAGGCCGCCCAGTACGTCCCCGACCCGCCAACTGGCCCGGTTCAAGGCGGACCCGGCCAGCCGCGGCAGGATCATGGACCGGGGCCTGTGGGCATGGAACCGGCACCCCGACTGCTTCGGGGACTTCTGTGTCTGGCGGGGGCCGTTCCTCGCGACCTGGGCCTCCCCGACGGCGACCGCCGCCTCCGTGGTATCACCGGTGGTGATGAGCCCGCTGCTCACCCGGGGCAGCGGCAAACGGCTGCTGGAGAAGCACATGGCCGACCGGCCCGGCTGCACCGAGTACCAGGCCCGCACCAGCGGCTTCTGCCCCAGGCCGCCCAGGCGGGCGCGCGGCCGGGCGGGGGCGCGGTGACTCTCGGACCGCGATCGCGGGAGGCGCTCCTCCTGCGCGCCTCGCCGCCTCGGCCGCGGGCGGCCGTCCTGGTGCTGCACGGCGGGCAGGCGGTGAGCCACCGCCCCACCCGCCCCTGGCAGCTCGCCGCCCTGCGCATGGATCCCTTCGTCCGGGCGGTGTCCGCCGCGCTGCCCGACCGGGACGTCCTGGTCGCCCAGGTCCGCTACCGCCTGCGCGGCTGGAACGACACGCGCGCCGACCCCGTGCGCGACACCGAACTCGCCCTGGACGACCTCGGCGCACGCGTCGGCCCCGTCCCCACGGTCCTGCTCGGCCACTCCATGGGCGCCCGCGCCGCCCTGCGCGCCGCCGGTCACCCGCAGGTGTCCGCGGTGGTCGCCCTGGCGCCGTGGTGGCCGGCGGACGAGCCGGTGGACCACCTGGTGGGCCGGCGGGTTGTCGCCCTGCACGGCGACCGCGACCGCGTCACCTCACCCGCCGACTCGGCGCACTGCGTGCGCCGGGCCCAGCACACGGCGGCACGGGCCGGCCTGGCCGTCGTCCACGGCGGCGACCACGCGATGCTCCGCCGCCGCCACTTCTGGCACCGCACCGCCACCACCCTCGTCGCCCATCTCCTCGACCCCGCCGACGCGCCCGACCCCCTCCCCGAAGAGTGCTACGGCACGGGCGGCTTCCCGGTGCTGTGAGCGCGCGTCAGACGGGGAAGGGCACCTGGGCGAGCGGGGCGGAGGTGGGATGGTCGCAGCCGCCCCGCCAGGGTGAGGACCCAGTTGAGGGCCGTCCCCCGGTCGTGGCGGTAGCGGGGCGCGGTCCGCCACACCTCCACCCGGACTTCCTGCGCCACCTCCTCCGACTGCGCCCGGCCCCGCAGCGCCGCGAACACCACGCCCAGGACGGGGCTCGCCACGCAGTCGTAGAGCCGGGCGAACGCCTCTCGTCCCCAGGCCCACCAGCTCCTGGAGGTCGGCCTCCGCCGAGGGAGGCCTGCCGATACGTACCGCTTCCTTCACCGAGGCCCTCCACCCTCGCGCCGTGTCCGGATGCCGTCCGTTCCTGTCGAGGCGCCGGTTCGGTTGCACGCGCGGCAGAAGTCCACGTGGTGGATGACGGGTGTCGTACCGCAACCGAAGTGGCCGAAACTGTGTCTCAGGACGCGTGGTCCTACTCCGGGGCGTGGGGGTTCCGGCGGCACGGCGGCCTTGGGGGGCTGGAATGAACACATGGGCGGTGCCCGGATACACCGAGTCGCTGGAGCTCGGGTCCGGGGCGAGCGGGCGGGTCGTCCTCGCCGTGCACGAGGAGACCGGGGTTCCGGTCGCGATGAAGTACCTCAGCGAGTCCCTGCGCGACCGGCCGGGCTTCGTACGCGACTTCCGGGCCGAGGCCCGGCTCCTCGCCGGCCTGGAGAGCCCGTACGTCGCCGAGCTGTACGAGTACGTCGAGAGCACCGACGGCGCCGCCATCGTGATGGAGCTGGTGGACGGCGTCTCGCTGCGGGCCCTGCTCTCCAGGGAGGGGCCCCTCGAACCGGAGGCCGCCCTGGTGATCCTCAAGGGCTCGCTGCTCGGTCTGGCCGACGCGCACCGCGTCGGTGTCGTCCACCGCGACTACAAGCCCGAGAACGTCATGGTCGTACCGGAGGGGGCGTCCAAGCTCGTCGACTTCGGGATCGCGGCCGACGCCGGCACCAGCGCCGGTGCGGCCGGCACCCCCTCCTACATGGCCCCGGAGCAGTGGACCGGCGCGCCCGCCTCACCCGCCGCCGACGTCTACGCGGCCACGGCCACCTTCTTCGAGTGCCTGACGGGCCACAAGCCCTACGCGGGCGACAACCTCGCCGCCCTCGCGCTCCAGCACGTCGACGCGCCCGTCCCCGCCGAGGAGGTCCCCGAGCCGGTGCGGGACCTCGTACGGCGGGGTCTCGCCAAGGATCCTCGGGAACGCCCCGCGCATGCCGAGGAGTTCGTCGCCGAACTGGAGTCCGCCGCCGGTGCCGCGTACGGACCCGACTGGGAGGAACGCGGCCGGGGCCGGCTCGCCGCGCTGGTCGCGCTCCTGGCCCTGCTGCTGCCCTCGGCCCGCAGCACCCCGGAGTCCACCACCGACACCGCCCGCACCGTGCTGAGTCAGGGACCGCGCCGCGACTGGGTCCGCTCGTGGCGCCCCGGCCGCTCGGGCCTGGCCGTGTCCGGTGCCGCGCTGCTCCTGGGCGCCTTCCTCACCTACGGCGTGCAGCGCGCACCGGTGACCCCGCAGGAGGCGGGGCAGGCCCTGGCCACCACCAGCGTCGGGTCCGGCACCGAGTCGTCGGGGCCCGCCGATCCGACCGGGACGCCCTCGTCCTCGTCCTCGGTCTCGACCACCCCGAGCGAGTCCACCGGCCCGTCGGACTCGGCCTCGGCATCGGAGAGCACCGGCACGGGGGATCCGTCCCCGTCCGACACCACCACCGCTCCGACGACGGAGACGACGCCGCCGACGGAGACGACGACCGAGGCGACCCCGACGAGCGCGTCCCCCAGCGCCCCGAGCGCGCCCGCCGTCAAGGACATCACGGTGACGGGCTTCCGGCAGACGGGTCTGACGACCGCCACGGCGACGATCCAGATCACCACGGACGGCACCGGGCCGCTCTCCCTCACCGTCTCGTGGCTGTCGGGCGAGATCCGGCAGTTCGCCCCGGACGGCGCCGCCCAGACGTTCCAGCGCAGCGGAGCCAGCACGTACACCCTCACCGTCGTCCACACCTTCCAGGGCAAGGGCTGCTACTGGGCGGTGCGGGCCACGACCACTCCGGCCTCCGCCGACGGCGGCGCCTCGCAGCAACTCCTGACCAGGCAGTGTGAGATCAGATGACCGCACCGTATGACCGCGACCGCGCCCCCGCGTCCGCCGAGGGCCGGGACGGCGAACCCACCCAGGTGCTCGACACCGCCGGACGGCCCGCCCCGCACGACACGTCCGGCTACGACGACCCCGGCTACAGCGCCACCGTCCTGGGCAGCCAGTGGATCCAGCGGCCCGACCCGGACACGACGCTGATCGAGCCCGACACCACCGTGCGGGAACAGCTCTCCGGCGCCCCCGCCGGGCCGGAGGGCACGCCGGCCGCGCCGGACACCACCTTCGTCAAGCCGGACACGACCCTCGTCAGGCCGGACTCCACCCTGGTCGGCCCGTCCGCCACGGAGGACCCGCTTCCGCAGCCCGACCGCACCGACGGCACCGTTCTGCGTTTCGGCCCCGGAGTGACGGCCACCGTCGCGCAGCGCACACATCGGACGCTGCCCACGCTGCCGCCGCTCCCCGCGCCACCACGCCGACGGCGCCCGCGCCGGCACGCGCTGCCCGCGCTGGTGCTGCTCTGCGTCCTCGCCTTCCTCGCCTGGCAGCGTCTCGGCCCCTCCGTCGAGGTGCGCACGGTGGCGGTCGAGGCCCGGCCGGCGGTGCTGGGCTGCGACGCCACGGCCGACATAGTCGGCCTGGTCACCACAGACGGCCGCCCCGGCACCCTCACCTACCGCTGGACCCGCAGCGACGGCACCGACTCGGGCGTCCTGCGCGAGGTGCTGGTCCGCGGCCAGACCCGGGCCCGGCTCCACCTCCTGTGGACCTTCGAGGGCAAGGGCCGCCAGACGGCCCGGGTCGACCTCCACATCCTCACCCCCACCGACCACAAGGCCACGAAGAGCTTCACCTACTCCTGCCGAGGGGCACGGGCGCACAAAAACTGACGGGGCATCAGAAAACCCCTTCCCTCGTCCGGAGGACTGCGGCATCCTGCGCACCATGCAGACGGAGCTGAGCCAACAACTCGGAGTCGAGCACGCCGTCTTCGGCTTCACGCCGTTCCCCGCGGTCGCCGCCGCCATCAGCAGGGCCGGCGGCTTCGGTGTGCTCGGCGCGGTCCGCTACACGGCCCCCGACGACCTGAAGCGGGACCTCGACTGGATCGAGGCCCACGTCGACGGCAAGCCGTACGGGCTGGACGTCGTCATGCCGGCCAAGAAGGTGGACGGCGTCACCGAGGCGGACGTCGAGGCGATGATCCCGGACGGGCACCGCCAGTTCGTCAAGGACACCCTCGCCAAGTACGGCGTACCGGAACTCGCCGAGGGCGAGGCGTCCGGCTGGCGCATCACCGGCTGGATGGAACAGGTCGCCCGCACCCAGTTGGACGTCGCCTTCGACTACCCGATCCGACTGCTCGCCAACGCCCTCGGCTCCCCGCCCGCCGACGTCATCGACCGCGCGCACGAGCAGGACGTGCTGGTCGCCGCGCTCGCCGGCAGTGCCCGCCACGCCCGCAAGCACGCCGACGCCGGGATCGACATCGTCGTGGCCCAGGGCTACGAGGCCGGCGGACACACCGGCGAGATCGCCTCCATGGTGCTCACCCCCGAAGTCGTGGACGCCGTCGCCCCGTTGCCCGTGCTCGCGGCCGGCGGCATCGGCAGCGGGCAGCAGATCGCCGCCGCGTTCGCGCTCGGCGCGCAGGGCGTGTGGCTGGGCTCGCTGTGGCTCACCACCACCGAGGCCGAACTGCCCTCGCCGCGACTGATCGAGAAACTCCTCGCCGCCGGCTCCGGTGACACCGTCCGCTCCCGCGCCCTCACGGGCAAACCCGCACGCCAGCTCCGTACCGAATGGACCGACGCCTGGGACGACCCGCGGGGTCCCGGCGCCCTCCCCATGCCCCTGCAAGGACTGCTCGTCGCCGACGCGGTCTCCCGCATCCAGAAGTACGAGGTGGAGCCGCTGCTCGGCACCCCGGTCGGCCAGATCGTCGGCCGGATGACCAGCGAGCGCAGTGTCCAGGCCGTCTTCGACGACCTCACCCGAGGGTTCGAGAAGGCCGTGGACCGCGTCAACCGGATCGCCGGAAGGAGCGCGGAACAGTGAGCCGAGCCCCCCAGGGGCAAGCCGCCGCCGGGCAGGCCCCGCAAGGTTTCTGGGCCCAGGCGACCGCCGACCCCGACCGCCCCGTGCTCGTCGCCCCCGACGGCGAGGAGTGGACCGCCGGACGCCTGCACGGCGCCGCCAACCGGCTGGTCCACGGCCTGCGCGCGGCCGGCCTCGAACGCGGCGACGCCTTCGCCGTCGTCCTGCCCAACGGCGTCGAGTTCCTCACCGCCTACCTCGCCGCCAGCCAGGCAGGCTTCTACCTCGTCCCCGTCAACCACCATCTCGTGGGCCCCGAGATCGCCTGGATCGTGTCCGACTCGGGCGCCAAGGTGCTCATCGCCCACGAACGGTTCGCCGGGGCCGCGCGCCACGCCGCCGACGAGGCCGGCCTCCCCGGCAGCCACCGGTACGCGGTCGGCGAGGTCGACGGATTCCGCCCGTACCCCGAACTCCTCGACGGGCAACCGGAGTCACCGCCCGAGGACCGCACCCTCGGCTGGGTGATGAACTACACCTCGGGCACCACGGGCCGCCCCCGCGGCATCCGCCGCCCGCTGCCCGGCAAGCTCCCCGAGGAGTCGTACCTCGGCGGTTTCCTCGGCATCTTCGGCATCAGGCCGTTCGACGGCAACGTCCACCTGGTGTGCTCGCCGCTCTACCACACGGCCGTCCTGCAGTTCGCGGGCGCGTCCCTGCACATCGGGCACCGGCTGGTGGTCATGGACAAGTGGACGCCCGAGGGCATGCTCCGCGCCATCGACACCCACCGCTGCACCCACACCCACATGGTCCCCACCCAGTTCCACCGCCTCCTCGCGCTCCCCGAGGAGGTGCGCGCCCGCTACGACGTGTCGTCCATGCGGCACGCCATCCACGGCGCCGCCCCCTGCCCCGACCATGTGAAGCGGGCCATGATCGAGTGGTGGGGGCACAGTGTCGAGGAGTACTACGCGGCCAGTGAGGGCGGGGGAGCCTTCGCCACCGCCGAGGACTGGCTGAAGAAGCCCGGCACGGTCGGCAAGGCGTGGCCCATCAGCGAACTCGCGATCTTCGACGACGACGGCAACCGCCTGCCGCCCGGTGAGCTCGGCACCGTCTACATGAAGATGAGCACCGGCGGTTTCTCGTACCACAAGGACGAGGGCAAGACGCGCAAGAACCGCATCGGCGACTTCTTCACCGTCGGCGACCTCGGCCTCCTCGACGAGGACGGCTATCTCTTCCTCCGCGACCGCAAGATCGACCTCATCATCTCCGGCGGCGTCAACATCTACCCCGCCGAGATCGAGTCCGCTCTCCTCACCCACCCGGCCGTCGCCGACGCCGCCGCCTTCGGCATCCCGCACGACGACTGGGGCGAGGAGGTGAAGGCTGTCGTCGAACCGGCCCCCGGCTTCACCCCGGGACCCGCGCTCGCCGAGGAGATCCTCGCCCACTGCGCCCGCGAACTCGCCGGGTACAAGCGGCCGAGGACCGTCGACTTCACCGACGCGATGCCCCGCGACCCCAACGGCAAGCTCTACAAGCGGAGGCTGCGCGAACCGTACTGGGAGGGACGGCAGCGGCCCGTGTGAGCGTCACGGCTTGCGGGCCACCCCGCCGAGCGCGATCACCTCACCGGACCCGCGACGGCTCTCCGCCGGATCGGGGCGCCAGTCGTTCAGCGGGACCACTCCCGGCTCCAGCAGCTCCAACCCGTCGAAGAACCCGGCGAGTTCCTCCGGGCCGCGCAGGAAGTACGGGACCGCCCCGCTCTCGTTGT
Source organism: Streptomyces sp. NPDC030183 (assembly GCF_055573455.1). Taxonomy (NCBI): domain Bacteria; kingdom Bacillati; phylum Actinomycetota; class Actinomycetes; order Kitasatosporales; family Streptomycetaceae; genus Streptomyces; species Streptomyces sp. NPDC030183. The sequence continues at coordinate 78,514 of NZ_JBVIBK010000024.1, read as the reverse complement.
ACTGCCGGGTGGCCTCGGCGTTGGCCTTGTGCGTGTCGACGCTGTCGTTGAAGGCGAACCAACTGCCGGAGGGAAGGGCGTCGAGCAGGGTGCCGATGATGGCGCGGGCCCGGTCGTAGTCCGCGATGTGGCCGGAGACCTGCATCATCGTCAGCGCGACCGGCCGGGTCAGGTCGAGCGTGCGCGCCGCCTCGCGCAGCACGGCCGCGGGGTCGTGCAGATCGGCGTCCACATAGTCGGTCGCGCCCTCGGGCGTGCTGGTGAGCAGGGCCCGGGCGTGGGTCAGGACCAGCGGGTCGTTGTCCACGTAGACGATCCGTGCCTCGGGCGCCACCCGCTGGGCGATCTGGTGGGTGTTGTCCGCCGTCGGCAGACCCGTGCCGATATCGAGGAACTGGCGTATCCCCGCCTCACCGGCGAGGAAGCGCACCGCCCGGCCGAGGAAGGCGCGGGAGTCACGGGCGAGGTCCGTGATGCCGGGGAACACCGCGCGGAACGCGTCGCCCGCCTCGTGGTCGACGGGGTAGTTGTCCTTGCCGCCGAGCCAGTAGTTCCAGATCCGGGCCGAGTGCGGCACCGTCGTGTCGATCTTGGCGAGAGCGTCGGTCTCCGGGCGTAACGAGTCCTGCGCCACCGGATCGCCTCCTACGGGGAAAGTGTTATATGCCAAAGGCATGGTGCCGTCCCGCACGGGGACGGCACCACACCTCCCCGGATCATTGGCTCACGCGCACCACCCTGAGCCTCGGGGACGACCGGATGTCCTTCTCGCAGAACCGGGACGTCACCCACTTCTCGGCCGAGAACAGCTGCGTCTGGTCGAGGTGGTGGGGCGAGTTCGGGTTCGAGGACTGCGAGTACGTCAGCAGGGTCCGGGCCACCGGGCAGCGGCTGCCGTCCCAGCCGACCGCCTGGATGTGGCTGGAACCCGACGACACCTCCGCGTAGCCGCCGGCGGCGGCGTCCCACGGCGCCTCGATCTTGTTCCAGACGCCCAGCGACTCCGTGCCGCCGTGCACCGGGATACGCCGGTCCCCACGGACGACGAACTGGTGGTCACCGAGCCTCGCGTCCAGCGCGATGCCCGCCGCCCGTAGCTCCGCCACCGTGTCCGCGAGCGCCGTGGCGAACCCGGGCACGGTCGTGTCCAGCGTGTTCGGCGTGTTCACCGGATCGGCCGCCGAGAACGGCACCTTCCACAGCCGCGCGTTCGGCACGGCACGGGTCAGCTTGCGCCAGAACCGGTCGTAGAGCAGCGCGCCCCTGCTGGAGGTGTTCACGGTCCGGTCCCACGCCGCGAGCACACGGCACGCCTCGGACACGTCGACGGCCGCGCCGTCACTGCCCGTCGCCGAGCCGCCCGGCAGCGCGGCACACGCCCGCGCCGCGTCGTCGGCGGCCAGATCGGCCGCGGGCACCCGGTTCGCGAACTGCTGCTTCTGCAGGTCCCGTACGGTCAGCCCGCCCCTGTCGGCCATCGCCGCGACGTCCTCGACCGCCCCGCGCGTGCGCATCGACCGCTGGGTGCCGAGGTTGCCGAAGACCCGCTCGTAGCCGGTGAGCGGCCGGTCCGCGTTGGCCAGCCAGGCGCTGTCGTTGGAGTTCTCCGCGTACGGGGCGTCCTTCAGCGTCGGCATCTTCGCCGGCCCGAAGACCCCGGGCTGGAGCGCGTCGGGATCGCTGCCGGGCGCGCACTCCCCACGCGCGCCGTCGAGGACGGCGACACCCGCCGCCGGGTACGTGGCCCGCCCCAGCGGCGTGGAGCAGCGTGCCGCCAGCTCGTCGGTGATCCGGGGCAGCACCTGCGACTGGGTGAACAGGGTGTGCCCGGCGGAGTCGGCGGCCACGGTGTTCACCCACGGCAACCCCTGGTGACGGCCGAGGGCCTTCAGGACGTCGGCCGTTCCGCGTGCCTTGGCGAAGCCGAGGGAGGTGTCGGCGAACCGCAGGTTCGTCGTGTTCGGGTCGGCGAGCGCGTACGCCGTGCCGGCCGTCCACGGCAGCGAGAGGTCACCGCCCAGTGAGGTGACGACGGGCCCGTACCGCGTCCACCACTGGGTGCGGGTGACCGGCGGGCCGCCTTCCACGGGGACGGTGACGGTCCGCTTCGACATCCGCTCCGCCTTGCCGTCGACCAGGTACACGGTCGGGTCGGCCGGATCCAGGGTCAGCTGGTGCAGGTTCATCGGGACGCCGGTGGCGACCGTGTGGCTCCACGCCACCTTCGCGTTGAACCCGATCTGGGTGATCGGCGAGCCGAGCAGCGAACCGCCGGAGACGTTCAGCTCGCCGGGGATCGTCTGCTGCGCCTGCCAGAAGCGGCGGCCCCCGGCCCACGGGTAGTGCGGGTTGCCCAGCAGCAGACCGCGCCCGTTCGCCGTGGTGTCGCCGCGGAACGCGACCGCGTTGGAGCCCATGTCGGCGTCGCCGGTGGAGAACAGCTCGCTCGCGGCCCGCGCGGCGGCCTTCGCGTCCGGCGCCGCGGCCTTCGGCGCCGCCCCGGGGGCGGGCGGCTGGGCGGTGGCGACGGCGTCCACGAACCGCCCCTCCCCGCCGAGGACGGCCAGGGCGTACGCGCGGGAGAACACGTCGAGCGTGCTCACCGGCCGCACCCAGGCGGCGCCCCGGCACGCGGGATCGGTGATCCGGTTCTTCCTCAGCCAGGCGTTGTACCCCGCCGCCCAGCCCCGCATGAGCTCCTTCACCTCACGGCTCGGGCCGAGCGGAGCCGGGCGCTCCATGAGCCGCTTCACGGTGCCGGTGTCACGGACGCCACGGAAGTACAGATCGCTCGTGAGGTTCTTGGTCGCGGAGGAGAGCGAGAAGTCGGGCGCGGTGTCCGGCCCGAAGAAACGCGACCGCTCGCCGCGCACGGTCACGAACCCGTCGGCGAGCACACACACCTGGTCGGCGGCCTGCGCCCAACCGGTGCCGAAGCCGAGGTCCGCGTAGTCGCGGGCGACGATGTGCGGAATGCCGTACTCGGTGTAGCGGATCACGGCGGACAGTCCGCCGTGGGAGGGATGTTGACCGCCGCGGTCGCCGTCGGCGGCGGTGGCCGAGGGTAAGGCGGCCGAGGCGGTGAGCAGGGCGACGGCCGAGACGACGAGCTGTCTCAGACGGGTGCGCATGGGGGCCTCCCGACGTCATGGGGGAAGAAACGGTTGAGCCTGACAGTGCGTTCGTACGTAGTCCAGGTGTGCGTTGATCTTCACCCTGGTTGACTCGTGCACCAGGGATCGGAGTTGAGCCGTTTCACGCCATGCGGACTGGATTCCGGCCGTGTGCGCGGCACGCTTGACCCCGCTCGCGCGGCGGAACGAGGATCACGCCGGGAACCGGTGGACGAAGGGGCGGATCATGACGGCTGGACGCAATGTGACGGTCGACGGGGTGCTGCGGCGCAGCGCCCGGCGGACCCCGGCACGCGTCGCGATCCGTTACGGCGACCGCTCCTGGACGTACGCCGAACTGGACGACGCCGTCTCCCGCGCCGCCCGCGCCCTGCGCGACTCCGGACTGGGGCCGGGCGACCGGGTCGCCGCCTACGGCCACAACTCGGACGCCTATCTGATCGCGTTCCTGGCCGCCGCCCGCGCCGGCCTCGTCCACGTCCCGGTCAACCAGCACCTCACCGGCGATGACCTGGCGTACCTCCTCGACCAGTCCGGCAGCACCCTCGTCCTCACCGACCCCGGCCTCGCCGGGAACCTCCCGGAGGGGACGCGCGCCCTTGCGCTGCGCGACGCGGACGACTCGCTCCTCGCCCGGCTCGCCGCCGCCGAGCCGTACGACGGCGAGGAGCCGAAGGCCGAGGACCTGGTCCAGCTGCTCTACACGTCCGGCACCACGGCCTTGCCCAAGGGCGCGATGATGACGCACCGCGCCCTGGTCCACGAGTACCTGAGCGCCATCACCGCCCTCGACCTGTCCGCCGGTGACCGGCCGGTGCACTCCCTGCCGCTGTACCACTCGGCGCAGATGCACGTCTTCCTGGTGCCGTACCTCGCCGTCGGCGCCACCAACACCATCCTCGACGCGCCCGACGGCGACCGGATCCTCGACCTCGTCGAGTCGGGCGACGCCGACAGCCTCTTCGCCCCGCCCACCGTGTGGATCGCGCTGTCGAACCGCCCCGACTTCGACACCCGCGACCTCAGCGGCCTGCGCAAGGCGTACTACGGGGCGTCGATCATGCCGGTGCCCGTCCTGGAACGCCTCAAGGAGCGCCTGCCGAAGCTCGCCTTCCACAACTGCTTCGGCCAGAGCGAGATCGGCCCCCTCGCCATGGTCCTCGGCCCCTACGAGCACAAGGGCCGCATGGACTCCTGCGGGCGCCCCGTGATGTTCGTCGAGGCCAAGGTCGTCGACGACCAGGGCGCGGACGTGCCCGACGGCACGCCGGGGGAGATCGTCTACCGGTCCCCGCAGCTGTGCGAGGGCTACTGGGACAAGCCCGAGGAGACCGCCGACGCGTTCCGCGACGGCTGGTTCCACTCCGGCGACCTCGCGGTCCGGGACGCCGACGGGTTCTTCACCATCGTCGACCGGGTCAAGGACGTCATCAACTCCGGGGGCGTGCTCATCGCCTCCCGCCAGGTCGAGGACGCCCTCTACACCCATGACCGGGTCGCCGAGGTCGCCGTCGTCGGACTGCCCGACGACCACTGGATCGAGGCCGTCACCGCGGTCGTCGTCCCCCGCGGCGAGGTCACGGAGGCCGAACTCGTCGCCCACGCGCGGGAGAAGCTCCCGCACTTCAAGGCGCCGAAGAAGGTGCTCTTCGTGGACGAGCTGCCGCGCAACGCCAGCGGCAAGATCCTCAAGCGGGAACTCCGGGACCGGTACACGCAACCCTGAGTGCTCCTCCAGCGGCTCCCCCTCCCCGAACTCCGTTGCGCCGCACGTCTCCCGGCCAGCAAGATCGGCCCCATGCCACGCCTCACCGCACCCGACGGAACCGAACTCGCCTACCACGTGCGCGGCGAGGGCGATCCGCTGATCGTCCTGCCCGGCGGCCCGATGCGCGCCTCCGCCTACCTCGGCGAGCTGGGCGGACTCGCCGCCCACCGCCGCCTGATCCTGCTGGACCTGCGCGGCACGGGCGACTCGGCGGTCCCGGCCGACCCGGCGACGTACCGGTGCGACCGGCAGGTCGACGACGTGGAGGCGCTGCGCGCGCACCTGGGCCTGGAGAGCGTGGACGTCCTCGCCCACTCGGCCGGCGGCAACCTCGCCACGCTGTACGCGGCCCGCCACCCGCACCGGGTCTCCCGGCTGGTCCTGATCACCGCCACCCCCTGGGCGCTGGGCCTGCCGGTGACCGTCGAGGACCGGCTCGCGGCGGCCCGTCTCCGCGAGGACGAGCCCTGGTTCGCCGAGGCGTACCCGCACTTCGAGGCCGCCTGGACCGGCCGCGGCCCCTTCGACGACGAGATGATGCCCTTCTTCTACGGCCGCTGGGACACCGCGGCCCGGGCCCACATGGCCGCCGAGGTGGCCCAGACCAACGACGACGCCGCCGAGGTCTACGGCTCCGTCGGCGCGTACGACCCCGAGGCCACCCGGGCCGCCCTCACGGAACTGACCGCTCCTGTCCTCCACCTGGGCGGCGCGCTCGACACCGGTCCGACCCCGGAGCTCGTCCAGCGGGCGGCCGGCCTCTTCCCCGAGGGGGAGTACTCGATCCAGCCGGGCGCCGGGCACTTCCCCTGGCTCGACGACCCGGAGTGGTTCGTCCGCCGTGTCACGACCTTCCTCGCCGGTGACGAAACGGTGGTGGAGCGGACCTGGCGCATGCTGCGGGAGGGGCACCCCGAGGCACGCCGGGGCTGTCCCGAGATGATCGAGGCGGCTTTCGCCGAGCCGAGGCTGCGCCAGTTGTTCCCGTACCCCGGACACGGCGCCCTGTCCTTCCACCGCAACACCGACTCACCCCTGAGCGGCGGCCTGCCCTTCATCGTCGGCGGTCTGACGACCTACTCGGTGTACGCCGCCGGGTATGCCGGACTGCTGGGTGAGACGGCCACCGTGGAGGAGGCCGCCGCCCTCGTCGTCGCCCATCTGCCGGACGACTGCGGCCCCGCCGTCGAAGGGCCGTGGCCGGAGGCGGTCGAGAGCCCCTCGGAGTAGCCGGGGCGACCCCGCCCCGCGGGGCCCGAGGCGCTCACCCGTCCGCCGACGCCGCCACCGACCGGGCCCACCGGTAGTCCGCCTTGCCGCTGGGGGAGCGCTGGATGGTGTCGGTGAGGACGAGCCGGCGCGGGATCTTGTACCCGGCGAGTCGGGTACGGCAGTGGGTCTGGATGTCCTCCAGGGTCGGACGGGCCGCGCCCTCGCGGAGCTGGACCACGGCCGCCACATGGTTGCCCCAGCGGGCGTCCGGCACCCCGGCGACCAGCGCGTCGTACACGTCGGGATGGGCCTTGAGCGCCTGCTCGACCTCCTCCGGGTACACCTTCTCACCGCCGGTGTTGATGCACTGCGACCCCCGGCCGAGCACCGTGACGACGCCCTCCTCGTCGACGGTCGCCATGTCGCCGAGGAGCACCCAGCGCTCGCCGTCCTTCTCGAAGAAGGTCTCGGCGGTCTTCTGCGGGTCGTTGTAGTAGCCGAGGGGGACGTGACCGCGCTGCGCGACCCGTCCGGGCACACCGACCGGGACGGGCTCGTGCGTGGCGGGGTCCACGACCCGGGTGCGGGCGTGGACGCGGATCCGGAAGCCGTCGCCGGCGCCCGAGTCGTCGGTCGCCGTGCCGTTGAAGCCGGACTCCGACGAGCCGAAGTTGTTGAGCAGCATCGCGTTCGGCACCAGGGCCCGGAACTGCCGCCGCACGGTGTCCGACATGATGGCGCCGGACGACGACACACTGAACAGCGACGAGCAGTCCGTGCCCTTCATCGGTCCGTTCAGCGCGTCGATGAGTGGACGCAGCATCGCGTCGCCCACGAGCGACACACTGGTGACCTTCTCCCGCTCGATCGTCCGCAGGACCTCCTCCGGCACGAACTTGCGGTGGATGACGACCCGTTGGCCGAAGTTGAACCCGATGAACGCGGTGAGCGTCGACGTGCCGTGCATCAGCGGGGCGGTGGGGAAGAAGGTGATCCCGTCACCGCCGGCCGCGACCCGCTCGGCCAGCTCCTCCGGTGCCTTCACCGGCTCCCCGGTCGGCGCTCCGCCGCCCAACCCGGAGAAGAACAGGTTCTCCTGACGCCACATCACCCCCTTCGGCATGCCCGTCGTGCCGCCGGTGTAGATGATGAACAGATCGTCGCCCGAGCGGGCCGGGAAACCCCGCCCGGGGGACCCGGCGGCCTCGGCCCCGGCGAAGTCCGTCACGGACAGGTCGGGCGCGTCCGGCGCGGGGTGCCCCACCCGCACCAGATGCCGCAGCTTCTCCGTCCGCGGCACGGCCTTCGCCACGCGCCCCGTGAACTCGGCGTCGAACACCAGGCCCGTCAGATCAGCGTCCCGGTAGAGGTAGACCAACTCCTCCTCCACGTACCGGTAGTTGACGTTGACCGGTACGAGCCGGGCCTTGAGGCAGCCCAGCGCGGTCTGGAGGTACTCCACGCCGTTGTACAGATGCAGGCCCACGTGCTCGCCGGGCCGCAGCCCGCTGTCCAGCAGATGGTGGCCGATCCGGTTCGCCGCCGCGTCCAGCTCCGCGTAGGTGAGCCGCCGGTCCGCGCCCGTACCGGGGATGTCGAGATACGCGAGCGCCGCCCGGTCCGGGACGACGTCGACGACCGACTCGAACAGGTCGGCAAGGTTGTACTCCACCGTGCTCCTCCTGACCCCGGGCGCGCCTGGCGGGTGGCTGCCATCCGTCGGTTGCCGGTCATCAGAGCAAAGGGGGCCGTGACTGTGAAGGGCTCGCACAGAAGAAATCTGACTGACTGTCAGAAAACTCTTGTCCTGGCTCCGCGCCTCCTGCAACCTGTTCTCGTTCCGCAGACGGAACCTGTTCTCGCCCTGCCCCACGGGAGGAAGCGATGGGTGGCACGGAACACCTCACGGTGCGGCGCGAAGGCGCCACACTGGTGCTCATGCTCAACCGGCCCGAGGCAAAGAACGCGCTCTCGCTGCCGATGCTCGTCGGTCTGTACGACGGCTGGGTGGCCGCCGACGAGGACGACGAGGTTCGCTCGATCGTCCTGACCGGCTCCGGCGGCTCCTTCTGCGCCGGGATGGACCTCAAGGCGCTCGCGGGCAAGGGCATGGAGGGCGAGCGGTACCGGCACCGCCTCAAGGCCGACCCCGACCTCCACTGGAAGGCGATGCTCCGCCACCACCGGCCCCGCAAACCCGTGATCGCCGCCGTCGAGGGCCCCTGCGTGGCGGGCGGCACCGAGATCCTCCAGGGCACGGACATCCGTGTCGCGGGGGAGTCGGCCACCTTCGGCCTCTTCGAGGTGAGGCGCGGCCTCTTCCCGATCGGCGGCTCCACGGTCCGCCTCCAGCGGCAGATCCCCCGCACCCACGCGCTGGAGATGCTGCTCACCGGCCGCCCCTACACCGCCCACGAGGCCGCCGGCATCGGGCTCATCGGGCATGTCGTGCCGGACGGCGACGCCCTCGCGAAGGCCCTGGAGATCGCCGAGCGGATCAACGCCTGCGGCCCGCTCGCCGTGGAGGCCGTCAAGGCGTCCGTGTACGAGACGGCCGAGATGAGCGAGACGGACGGGCTGGCCGCCGAGCTGAAACGGGGCTGGCCGGTCTTCGACACGGACGACGCGAAGGAAGGGGCGCGCGCCTTCGCCGAGAAACGGCCGCCCGTCTACCGGCGGGCGTGAGCGCTCCGCCAGGGGGCGGCTCCCGGCCGCGGACGCCCCCGGCCGTTCGGCGCCCCACGGTGGAGCCGCGTGGAGTGCCCGCCCGCACCCCGCGTGGCGCCGCCTGGAGGCTCACCCCCGCGCCCCGGACGCGTCGCCCCCTCTCCGAAGGAGCAACCCCGCCGATGTCCGCAGTCCTCAAGGCACCCCTGACCGTCGAGTTTCCCTTCACCCGGTCCCTCGGGCCCGTGCAGAGCGCCTTCCTCACCGGACTGCGCGAACGCGTGATCCTCGGGGTGCGCACCGGCGACGGACGGACCCTCGTCCCACCCGTCGAGTACGACCCGGTCACCGCCGAGGAGGTCCGCGACCTCGTCGAGGTCGCCCCCACCGGCACCGTCACCACCTGGGCCTGGAACCACGCCCCCCGCCGCGGGCAGCCCCTGGCCACCCCCTTCGCCTGGGTCCTCGTACGGCTCGACGGCGCCGACACCGCCCTCCTGCACGCCCTCGACGCCCCCGGCCCCGACACCGTGCGCACCGGGATGCGCGTCCGGGTCCGGTGGGCCGGGGAACGCTCCGGCGCCATCACCGACATCGCGTGCTTCGAGCCGTACGACGGCGAGCCGGCCGAACCCGTCGGCCACAGCGGCGAGTTCGCCGACGCGGTGACCGGCATCGTCGCCCCCGCCCGCCTCGACTACACCTACTCACCCGGCCGCGCCACCACCGGCTACATCAACGCCCTTGCCGGACGCCGCACCGTCGGCGAACGCTGCCCGTCCTGCCGGAAGGTGTACGTGCCGCCCAGAGGCGCCTGCCCCACCTGCGGCGTCGCCACGGCCGAACAGGTCGAGGTCGGCCCGGGCGGCACGGTCACCACGTTCTGCATCGTCAACATCAAGGCGAAGAACCTCGACATCGAAGTCCCCTACGTCTACGCCCACATCGCCCTCGACGGCGCCGACCTCGCCCTGCACGGCCGGATCGCCGGCATCCCCTACGACCAGGTGCGGATGGGGCTGCGCGTCGAACCCGTGTGGACGCAGGGCGCCCGCTATCCCGACCACTACCGGCCCACCGGCGAGCCGGACGCCGAGTACGACACGTACAAGGAGCTGCTGTGAACCGGGACATCGCCGTCGTCGCCTTCGCCCAGACAGACCACCGGCGCACCAGCGACGAGTCCTCCGAGGTGGAGATGCTCATGCCGGTGCTGCACGAGGTCCTGGCGCGGACCGGGCTGAAGACCGCCGACATCGGCTTCACCTGCTCCGGGTCCAGCGACTACCTCGCCGGCCGCGCCTTCTCCTTCACCCTCGCCCTCGACGGCGTCGGCGCCTGGCCCCCGATCTCCGAGTCGCACGTCGAGATGGACGGCGCCTGGGCCCTGTACGAGGCATGGGTGAAACTCCAGACGGGCGACGCCGACACCGCCCTCGTCTACTCCTACGGAAAGTCCTCACCCGGCTCCGTGCGCGACGTCCTGACCCGCCAGCTCGACCCGTACTACCTGGCCCCCCTGTGGCCCGACTCCGTCGCCCTCGCCGCCCTCCAGGCCCAGGCACTCATCGACGCGGGCCGCACCGACGAGCCGGCGCTCGCGGCGGTCGGCGCCCGCAGCCGCGCCGACGCCGAGACCAATCCCCACGCCCAGCTCAGGGGTCCGGTGCCGCAGGGCGAGTACCTCGTACGGCCGCTGCGCACCGGCGACTGCCCGCCCATCGGCGACGGGGCCGCGGCCGTGATCCTCGCGGCGGGGGAGCGGGCCCGGGACCTGTGCGAGCGGCCCGCCTGGATCCGGGGCATCGACCACCGCATCGAGGCCCACGGCATCGGCGTCCGCGACCTCACCGACTCGCCCTCCACCCGCCTCGCCGCCGAACGCGCCGGGGCCTTCGAACGCCCCGTGGACACCGCCGAGCTGCACGCCCCGTTCAGCTCCCAGGAGGTCGTCCTGCGCGAGGCGCTGCGACTCGACGAGACCGTGCGCGTCAACCCGTCGGGCGGCCCCCTCGCCGCGAACCCGGTGATGGCCGCCGGGCTGATCCGCGTCGGGGAGGCCGCCGCCCGCATCCACCGGGGCGAGTCCGACCGCGCCCTCGCCCACGCCACCTCCGGGCCCTGTCTGCAGCAGAACCTGGTCGCCGTCCTCGAAGGGGATCCCCGATGAGCAAGGAGCCCGTGGCCGTCATAGGCGTCGGCCAGACCAAGCACGTCGCGGCCCGGCGGGACGTGTCGATCGCCGGACTCGTCCGCGAGGCCGCCCGACGCGCCCTCGACGACGCCGAGTTGACGTGGGCCGACATCGACGCCGTCGTCATCGGCAAGGCGCCCGACTTCTTCGAGGGCGTCATGATGCCCGAGCTGTACCTCGCCGACGCCCTCGGCGCGGTCGGCAAACCCATGATGCGGGTGCACACGGCGGGCTCCGTCGGCGGATCGACCGCGCTGGTCGCGGCGAGCCTCGTCGCCGCCCGCGTCCACGGCACCGTCCTCACGCTGGCGTTCGAGAAGCAGTCCGAGTCCAACGCCATGTGGGGCCTGTCCCTGCCGATCCCCTTCCAGCAGCCGCTGCTCGCCGGCGCCGGCGGCTTCTTCGCCCCGCACGTCCGCGCGTACATGCGGCGCAGCGGCGCCCCCGACACCGTCGGCTCCCTCGTCGCGTACAAGAACCGCCGCAACGCCCTGAAGAACCCCTACGCGCACCTCCACGAGCACGACATCACCCTGGAGAAGGTCCAGACGTCGCCCATGCTGTGGGACCCGATCCGCTACTCGGAGACCTGCCCGTCCTCCGACGGGGCCTGCGCGATGGTCCTCACCGACCGCGCGGGCGCCGCCCGCGCGCCCCGCCCCGCCGCGTGGATGCACGGCGGGGCGATGCGCAGCGAGCCGACCCTGTTCGCCGGCAAGGACTGCGTGTCGCCGCGCGCGGGCCGCGACTGCGCGGCCGACGTGTACCGGCAGGCGGGCATCGCCGACCCGCGCCGGGAGATCGACGCGGTGGAGATGTACGTGCCGTTCTCCTGGTACGAGCCGATGTGGCTGGAGAACCTCGGCTTCGCCGCCGAGGGGGAGGGCTGGAAGCTCACCGAGTCGGGCGTCACCGAACTGGACGGCGACCTCCCCGTCGACATGTCCGGCGGGGTGCTGTCCACCAACCCCATCGGCGCCTCCGGGATGATCCGCTTCGCCGAGGCCGCGCTCCAGGTGCGGGGCCTCGCCGGGGAACACCAGGTCGACGGGGCCCGCCGGGTCCTGGGCCACGCCTACGGCGGAGGATCGCAGTTCTTCGCCATGTGGCTGGTCGGCGCCGAGCCGCCCACCTCCTGAACCTCCCCCTCACGTGGCCTGTCCGCGGCGGGGACCGATCGCTAGTCTGGCGGGCGGACGACGAACCGGGAGGAGCACGGACGTGGCCGAGAGCACCATGGAGCAGCAGCGATCGCTCGACGGGTGGCACAAGCCGGCGGAGCTGGACCTCAGCAACGCGGACTGGCGGTCCAGCAGCCGAGGGCGGGGAGACGTCCAGATCGCCTTCGTCGAGGGCTTCATCGCCATGCGCAACAGCCGCCGCCCCGAGAGCCCTTCACTGATCTTCACCCCCGCCGAGTGGGGTGCCTTCGTGTCGGGGGCCAGGGAGGGCGAGTTCGACCTGACGTGAGCCGCCTGGTCCGGGCGGGTTCAGGGGCTGCCGGAAACGTCCCGCACACGCACTCGCCCGGTCCCGACGTGGTGCGTGGTGTAGCGCCGTGAGCGGGCCGGCGCCGCGTACGCGAGATGCGCGAGCCGGGACTGCTCCTGACGCATGTGCGTGAGCGATTCCAGGATGTACCCGACGAGCAGGACGAGCGCCGCGATCGTCATCACCGCCGCGGCGAGGATCGCCGTGGGGATGCGCGGGACCGTGCCCGTACGGACGAAGTCGGCGATGACGGGAATGCCGAGGACCACCGACACGAGGGCCAGCAGGCCCGCGACCACGGTGTGCACGAGCGAGGGCCGCTCACGCCGCGCCAGGTCCAGGATGACCCGCAGGATGCGCCAGCCGTCCCGGAAGGTGCGCAGCTTGCTCTCGCTCCCGGCGGGCCTGACGCGGTAGTCCACCTCCAGCTCCGCCGTGGGGAGCCGGAGATGGAGGGCGTGGACGGTCATCTCCGTCTCGGTCTCGAACTGGCGCGCAAGCGCCGGGAAGGACTTCACGAAGCGCCGTGAGAAGACGCGGTAGCCGCTCAGCATGTCCGTCACGTCATTGCCGAACAGGGACCGCACGACGCCCGTGAGCAGGCGGTTGCCGAACGCGTGCCCCGCCCGGTAGGCGGCGCTCACCGTCTCCCGGCGTGCCCCCACCACCTGGTCGTACGGCCCCTCGAAGAGCAGGTCCACCAGATCGCGCGCCCGGGACGCGTCATAGGTGTCGTCACCGTCGATGATGAGCAGGGCGTCGGCGTCGACATCGGCGAAGGCACGCCGGATGACGTTGCCCTTCCCCTTGCGCGGTTCCTCCCTGACGATCGCGCCCGCCTCGCGGGCGACCTCCACCGTACGGTCGGTCGAGGCGTTGTCGTACACATAGATGTCCGCCTCGGGGAGCGCGGCCCTCAGGTCGCGCACCACCTTTCCGACGGCCGCCTCCTCGTTGTGACACGGCACGACACACGCGATCGTCGGTGGCACGGCCACTCCCTGTCCGAATCGGTGACACAGCAGGTAGGAAATAATGCGATATGGGCGCGTCCGGGGAGTGGGGGCGCGCCGTGTCGTTAGGCTCGCGGTGTGTCGGTCCTCGCGTCTGTGACGCTGCGTGTGCGTGACGCCGTCAGGGGTGTCTGGCGCGAGGTCACCAAGTTCGGGGTGGTCGGCGCGCTGGCCTTCGTCGTGGACAACGGCGGCTACAACCTGCTGGTGTTCGGGCTGCCCGGTGGCGCGCAGGGCGGGGTGATGCGCTCGCTGCCCGTCCAGGCGTCCGTCCTCGCGACGGCCGCCGCGGCGCTCTTCAGCTGGGCGGGGAACCGCTACTGGACCTACCGCCACCGCCATCGCGAGAAGCTGGCCCAGGAGCTGGCGCTGTTCCTGCTGGCGAACCTCGTGGGGGTCGCCATCACGGCGGGCACGGTCTACGCCTCACGCCAACTGCTCGGACTGGACTCGGTGCTCAGCGACAACGTCGCGCGGATCCTCGGCTGGTTCCTCGCCACCCTGTTCCGCTTCTTCGCCTACCGGCGCTACGTCTTCGTCGCGCCCTGATCCGTCCGGTCTCCTCGCCGCTGTTAGCATCCGCCGCATGGGACGAAATGTGTGGTTTCAGGGTGAAAAGCTCTGGAGCTGGGGGTTGGCCGCTGTCGCCCTGCTCTGCTGTCTGGGCACGACCATCGTGTTCGCCCCCGGGTACATGAGTCCCGACAGCATCGCCCAGCTGCGCCAGGCCATGGGCAGGACACCCATCACCGACTGGCACCCGCCCGTGCTGAGCCTGGTGTGGCGCGCCCTCATCGCCGTCACCGGCACTCCCGCGTCTCTGGCCGTCCTCCAGTCCCTCGTGCTCTGGGGCGCTCTGTGGGTGGTGGCCTGGTGCGTCTGGGACCTGACCGCGAGCCGTGCCGGTTCGCTCGCCGTCCTCGGCATCGGACTGACCCCGCCCGTGCTGACCTTCGTCGGCGTGGTGTGGAAGGACGTCCACGCGGCCGCCGCGCTGCTCGCCGCGTGCGCGGTGGCGTTCCTGGGACTGCGGTTGCGGGATCGCGACGCCACCCCCGCGGCGCGCTGGGCGCTGTTCTGGCTGGGGGCGCTCTTCCTCGCCTACGCCATGCTCGTGCGCAAGAACGTCTTCCTGGCGGCGATCCCGCTGTTCGTCCTGCTCGTCCTCGCCCTGTGGCGCGCCCCCGGACGCCGCACCTGGGCCCTGTGCGTGGTGGCGCTCGCGGTCGCGGTCGCCCTGCCCGCGGTCGCGATCTCCCGGATCGCGCATCCTGTGGAGACGAGGCAGGGCGCGCAGATCATGCTCGACGACCTGGTCCATGTGCTGAGCGTGGAGGAACTGCGCTCGGCGGACGTCCCGCCGGACCTCAGGGGCCGCCTGGTGGCGGCCGCGGAGAAGTGCCGCAGCACCGGCGCCCTGTCGGACGCCTACTGGGCCTGCTACGAACGCCGGGCGGACGGAATGGCCAGGGACGCGGACGGGATCACCTCCCTGTGGCTGAGCGAGATGAGCGACCACGTGCCCGGCTATCTCCAGTACCGTCTGCGGCTGTTCGCCGGTCTGCTCTTCGAGACCGGTTACCCGTACCAGGCAGGGGTCTTCGCCAACGACCTCGGCATCGAGGTCGCCCACCCCCGGCTGGAGGACACCCTCGGCGCGTACGTCTGGGGCGCGGCCACCGATCTCCGGCCGCTCTTCCGGGGCTGGTTCTGGCTCGCCGTCGCGTTCGTCCTCACCGTCCGCCCCGGCCGGGGCAGGTTCTCCCTGCCCGTCCGGGCGCTGGGCGTCAGCGCCATGGCCTATGTGCTCGGCTACCTGCCCATCATGCCCGCGACGAACTACCGCTACGTCTACTGGTCGGCGCTCGCCTGCACACTCGGTCTCCTGCTGCTCTGGCTGGACCGCCGCCCCACCGCCTCCACCCCACCCGGCTCGGACGCCACGCGAACCGGATCCGCCGCCGAACCCGCCCGCGCCGTGACGGACCGTCACCCGTCGGACCCCCGGACCGCCGGCGCCCGGCGCGCCGACCTCACCCCGCCGTCGACCACGACCGACCGCCCCACGCGCAAGGAAGCGGACGCCGACACCGTCTAATGGATGGCCGCTCACTTATCATTAACGTCATGGAGTACTCGATCAGCGCGGACGCGCGGCTCGCCCTGGACCTCGCCCTGACCGTGCGCCACGACGGCGACGGCGGCGTCGCCGACGACCTGGCCGAGCCCGCCGGACTCACCACCTGGGTCCGCGCCCACGCCGGCCTCCTGCCGGGCACCGCCGGCTTCACCGCCGACGAGGCCGCCCTCGTCGCCGTACGCGACCTCCGGGGCGCCGTCCGTGCCCTGTTCGCCCGTGCCGTCAGTCCCGCCGAGCCCAGCCCGGCCGACGCCGCCCGGCTGCTGCCCCTGCCCGAAGCCCTGGAGCACCTCAACCGGGTCGCCGCCCAGGCCCCGACCGTCCCGGTGCTGACCTGGTCGCCGGGCGCCGACCCCGTCCTGCGCCAGGAGCCCGTGACCGGCGGCGCCCCGCTCAC
Source organism: Streptomyces sp. NPDC030183 (assembly GCF_055573455.1). Taxonomy (NCBI): domain Bacteria; kingdom Bacillati; phylum Actinomycetota; class Actinomycetes; order Kitasatosporales; family Streptomycetaceae; genus Streptomyces; species Streptomyces sp. NPDC030183. Next base: position 62,498 of record NZ_JBVIBK010000024.1, on the reverse strand, counting down.
GGCCGCCCTCGCGCGGGCCGCCGTCGCGTTCCTCGCGAGCCCCGAACGGCAGCGGCTGCGGGCCTGCCACGCCCCGCGCTGCGTGCGCTACTTCCTGAAGGAGCACCCGCGCCAGGAGTGGTGCAAACCGGCCTGCGGCAACCGGGCCCGGGTGGCCCGCCACCACGAGCGCCACAAGACCCCGACCGGCCGGTGACGAGCCCCTTCGCATCCGTCCCGGAAATCGTCTCGCCCACCCGGCGCCGACCACGTTCGGACACGTACCATGGCGGCATGTCCTTCCTCCGCCGCCGCAGTGCCACCCCTGCCGGGCCCGAATTCGACGTACTGGCCATGGACCCGGGCGACTGGCCGGGCAATCTCGGCGCGGGCCTGCTGCCCGCCCCCGACGGAAGTTGCCAGGGCGTCTTCCTGCGCTACGACCTGTACGGCGGCCGCGGCCCCGCGATGATCATCGGCAACCTCCCGGAGGGCTCCCCGGCCCGCGAGGTCGCCGAGGGCGAGATCCCCTTCGAGGTGGCCCAGCTGCTGCTCGCCCTGGAGAACGAGGAGGACATCACCGTCGTCGGCTCCGAGGACATGCCGGTGATGCAGGGCGACAACCTCCTGATCGTCCGCCGCCTCAAGCTCTCCGAGTCCCGGATCTCCTGCGTCCAGTTCGACCGCAGCGACAACGTCCTGGTGACCATCGCCGCCTGGGACCGCCCCATCACCGACGATCTGTACGCGCTCCTGAAGCCGCTCCCGGCGGAGCTGTTCCAGCAGGGCTGACCCCTAGGTCGTGTCCGCAAGGTCCCGGCTGCCCCGCGACGCCTGGCACGCTCCCCCAAGCTCTTCGAGCAGGGGGTACCCCCACTCGCCGCACCGAGCGAAGGCCCGAGTACGTCCAGTACGAGGTCCTTCTGATGGATCTCCGCGGCGTCGTGACGCCCGGCACTCCTTCTCCCACGGAGACCCGTCAGAAGGACCCCAGCGGTCCCCACCGACCCGCGGACACGCCGTCCGCGGGTTTTGTCATGCCCTCTTGTCGACCCAGTCATCGGACCCTTACGGTCCCTGGCATGTCCGCTGAGATCTCCCGCAGAGTGACTCTGAAGAACGCACTCGCCGGTGCGGCCGCGCTCACCGTGACCGGAGGACCCTCAGGGCCGGCCGGCAGTGCCGCTGATTCCTCCGATGTGTCCGGATCGGGAGGCGACACCCCGGAGGCCACCCCGGCACCGCGACGAGCGCCCCTGACGCTCTGGTACACCGCTCCCGCCGCCGACTGGGAACGCGAGGCCCTGCCCATCGGCGGCGGCGCCCTCGGCGCGACGGTCTTCGGCACGCTCACGTCCGAGCGGCTCCAGCTCAACGAGAAGACCCTGTGGACCGGCGGCCCCGGCTCCGTCCAGGGCTACGACCACGGCAACTGGACCGAGCCCCGCCCCGGCGCGATCACCGCCGTCCAGGACCGCATCGACGCCGAGACCAAGGTCGCCCCCGACGCCGTCACCGCCCGCCTCGGCCGGCGGCGCGTCGGCTACGGCCACCACCAGACCTTCGGCGACCTCCGCCTCGACCTGCCCGGCGCCCCCGACACCGTCCCGGCCGACTACCGCCGCACCCTTGACCTGCGCGAAGCGGTGGCGACGGTGACGTACACACACCGGTGGGGGCGCCACACCCGGGAGTTCTTCGCCTCCCACCCGGACGGCGTCCTCGTCGGCCGCCTCACCGGAGGCGTCACCGTCACCCTGCGCCACACCTCGCCCCGCGCCGACTTCAGCACGACCTCCCACGGCGACCGGCTCACCGTGCGCGGTGAACTCGCCGACAACGGGCTGAAGTTCGAGGCACAGATCCGCGTCGCCCACACGGGCGGCACCCTCACCGCGAACCCCGACGGCACGCTCACGGTCACCGACGCCGACAGTGTCTGGTTCGTTCTCGCGGCGGGCACCGACTACGCCGACACCTACCCGGACTACCGGGGCGAGGACCCGCACACCACCGTCACCGGCAGGGTCGACAAGGCGTTCCGCAAGGGGTACCGGACGCTGCGGTCCCGCCATGTCCGCGACCACCGCGCCCTCTTCGACCGCGTGGCACTCGACCTCGGCGGCGAGGCACCGGACACGCCCACGAACGAACAACTGGCCGCCTACTCCGGCGGAACGAGCCCCGCTGACCGCGCACTGGAAGCCCTGTACTTCCAGTACGGTCGCTACCTCCTCATCGCCTCCTCCCGCGCCGGATCCCTGCCCGCGAACCTCCAGGGCCTCTGGAACAACAGCACCACGCCTCCGTGGTCGGCGGACTATCACACCAACATCAACATCCAGATGAACTACTGGCCCGCCGAGGCCGCCAACCTCGCCGAGACCACGGCCCCCTACGACCGCTTCGTCGAGGCGCTGCGCGCACCTGGCCGGCGCACCGCGAAGGAGATGTTCGGCTCTCGCGGCTGGGTCGTCCACAACGAGACCAACCCGTACGGCTTCACCGGTGTCCACGACTGGGCGACGGCCTTCTGGTTCCCCGAGGCCGCCGCCTGGCTCACCCAGCAGATGTACGAGCACTACCGCTTCGGCGGCTCCACCCGCTACCTCCGCTCCACCGCGTACCCGGTGATGAAGGAGGTCGCCGAGTTCTGGCTGGACAACCTGCGCACCGACCCCCGCGACGGCACCCTCGTCGTGACGCCCAGCTACTCCCCGGAGCACGGCGACTTCACGGCGGGCGCGGCCATGTCCCAGCAGATCGTCCACGACCTGCTCACCAACACCCTCGAAGCCGCCCGCCTCCTCGACGACAGCCCCGCCTTCCGCGAGCAACTCGCCGACACCCTGGGGCGGTTGGATCCAGGGCTCCGGATCGGCTCCTGGGGCCAGCTCCAGGAGTGGAAGGCCGACCTCGACGACCCGGACGACGAACACCGCCACGCCTCCCATCTCTTCGCCCTCCACCCCGGCCGTCAGATCACCCCCGGAAGCGAGTGGGCCGAGGCGGCGAAGGTCTCGCTCACCGCGCGCGGCGACGGCGGAACCGGCTGGTCCGAGGCATGGAAGATCAACTTCTGGGCGCGGCTCCGCGACGGCGACCACGCCCACAGGATGCTCGCCGAACAGCTCAAGTCCTCGACCCTGCCGAACCTGTGGGACACCCACCCCCCGTTCCAGATCGACGGCAACTTCGGCGCCACCTCCGGAGTCGTCGAGATGTTGCTGCAGAGCCAGCACGACGTGATCGACATCCTCCCGGCCCTGCCCGCCGCGTGGCCCGACGGTTCCGTCCGCGGACTGCGCGCGCGAGGTGGTGCGGCCGTCGACATCACGTGGGCCTCGGGCGCCGCGACCCGGATCGCCCTCACGGCCTCGCGCAACCGCGAGCTGACCGTCCGCAGTGGACTGTTGCCCGGCGGGGAACTGACCTTCCGGGCGGTTGCCGGGCGGCGCCACGTGTGGTCCGGGTAGCCGAGCGGTGGGGGGCGGGGTTCGTCGGCGGGTGCAGGCGGGCGGGGGCTTGTCGCGCAGTTCCCCACGCCCCCGAAAGGCGACCGTGGCTGCGCCCCGTGCTCTTCATCGGGAGGGCGGGCCGCAGGCCCGACGCTCCTAGTGCGCGGGGAACTGCGCGAACGGCCCCCACCCACCCGCACCCGCCATACGGACCCGCGGCCCCGAGCTGCGACGCGCCGCTCAGATCACCGGACGCACCCGCACGTCCGCCGACCGCACGTACCCCACCCGGTGTCCGAACTGGATCTCGTAGTAGACGTCGTCACCCCTCACGACCTTGTGCCCGGAGCTGTCGAAGGAGACGGCGTAGTAGTACTCGCCTCTCGACCGGTCGCCGACCACGTAGCGTTGCCCCTTGAGGAGCTTGTACGGCAGCGGGGACACCTCCTGGGCCGGGACGCCCGTCGGATACGCCTCCTTCTCCGGGTAGGCCCTGCCGTACACCGGGACCTCCGCGAGCCCTTCGCGGGGCGTCACGACCAGCCCGGCCGCGCCGACCGCCGTGGGCCGCGCCGCCGGGTTGTGGAACCACGCCTTCTGCCCGAGGTACCAGATCGCCGTCCACGCGCCACGCCGTTCGGCGACCGCGTACTGCTGGCCGGTGGAGACCCGCGAACCGAGGTCGTTCACATCGATCGTGGAGGGGCTGCCGTCCGGCCGCAGACCGATGTCCTTGATGAGCGGCGAGGCCGTGTCGGGCTCGCTGTAGAGGCGTACGGCGCTGGAGCCGTGCACCGCGCAGGGCTGCCCGTTGCTCACACAGCCGGTGAACTCCGGCCGGTTGTCCGTGTAGTCGGGGAGGACGGTGACGACGCCGCTGTTCTCGCCGGCGGTCGGGCCGAAGGGCCTGCCGAGCAGTTCGAAGTAGTGCCGCCAGTCCCAGTACGGGCCGGGGTCGGTGTGCATGCCCCGGATCGTGGCCGTCGTCGGGCCCGGCACGGTGTCGTGGCCGAGGATGTGCCGGCGGTCCAGCGGGACGCGGTACTTGGCGGCCAGGTACTTCACCAGCCGTGCCGACGTCCGGTACATCGCCTCCGTGTACCAGGCGTCCGGTGAGGCGAGGAAGCCCTCGTGCTCCAGGCCGATCGACTTGGCGTTGACGTACCAGTTGCCGGCGTGCCATGCCACGTCCTTGTTCTTCACATGCTGGGCGATGTGCCCGTCCGTGGAGCGCAGCGAGTAGTGCCAGGACACATACGTCGGGTCCTGGACCAGCTTCAACGTGGTGTCCCAGGTGGCCTCGGTGTCATGGACGACGATGTACCGGATGCTCTGGGACGCCGGCCGGTCGGCCAGGTCGTGGTTGCCGTAGTCCTTGTCGCCGAACTCCTCGTACGGCGCCGGGAGCCACTCGCACGACACCGTCCTCGGGCACTCGGTGCCGGCCGCCGCGGTGACGCGCAGCCCGGCCCGCGACAGCTGACCGGTGTCGGGGGCCAGCCCCGGCTCGGCGGGGAGCACCACCCGCTGTCCGGCGTCGGTGACCCGGTGGGCGCCCTCCCGGATCACCGCGAAGACCTCGTTCGCGTACGCAGCCGCCGTCGCCCGGTCGTCGGCGCCGGAGAACCGCGCCACCGCCCCGTACCAGTCGGCGGGGTCGGCGCTCGGCTCCCGGCCAAGCTCCCGTTGCGCGGCCGCGAGCAGGGCCGCGCCGCCGGCCACATTGGCCTCGGCGTCCGTGCGCAGCGTCTCGGCCGGGAGTCCCGTCAGCTCGGCCGCCCTCGTCAACGTCCTGAGACGAGACGGGAGTTCGGAGTTCTCCGGCAGGTCCGTGTCGGGCCGCAGCGGCGCCCGGGAGTCGTCACCGCGCGGGTCCTCCGCGCCCTCGCTGTGGTGCGGGGCCTCGGCCAGCGCCGTGCGGGCGTCCGTGAGGTGCATGGGACCGTAGCCGCCGGTGACGCTGGGGGCACCGCCGTGCGCGTCCCAGCGGGACTGGAGGTAGGACACACCCAGCAGGACACTGCGGGGCACCTCGAACTCGGCCGCCGCGGCGCCGAAGGCGGCCTCCAGTCGGGCCGAGGAGGACGACTGGCTCTCGGGAGGGGCCGCGCCCAGCAGCGGCAGCATCAGCACCGCCGGGGCGGCGGCGACGGCCGTGGCGCGCAGACGTCTGTGACGGGGTGTGGGCCTGCGGTCGGTGGGGGATCCTCGCAAGGCGGCCTCCTGGAACGGTGGGGCGTTGGCGGGGCGTGCGGGGCCGAACGTGCACCAGTGCTATCGGTCGGCCGACGATCCGTCAATCATGCCCGGCCCAGGCCCCGTCACCGACCATGACCGGTCCGCGGTCTGTTCCTCTCTCACCCGCTCCTGAGGACCCGGAAGCGCTCGGGCTCGGCCGGATCCCGCTCGACGACCTGCACCGGCGGCCAGGCCCACTGCCACACACCGACGCCCGGCGTACGGGAGAACCTGATCCGCCCCCGGGTCCCCTCGACCACGACACGCGGCCAGCACTCGGCGATACGCGCCCGGTCCGTGCCCTGGGACCGCAGTACTTCGGCGAGGACGGTGATCGTGTCGTGGCCCTCGAAGGCGACGAACGAGGGCGGCTCGCCCAGCCGCTCACGCAGGGCCGCCTCGACACGTGCCCCGAGGGCACCGAGGCGCTCGGGCAGATAGCGCAGGAAGGGGACCCCCGAGCCGTCGCCGCCCAGCAGGGCCGCCCATGCGGTGAGCTCCGGCTGCCCGGCGGGAGCACCGATCAGCACGTCGGCGAGGCGTGCGTCGCGGCGGACGGCCCTGACGATCGGCACCGAGGGCTCCGGGTGGCCGGTGAGCAGCAGGAGGGCGGTCGCCCGGTGGCGGACGAGTTCGTCGCACACGGCTCCGGGCGGGAGCACGCTCAGGTCGAGTTCGATGACGGAGCCGCCGCGTGGAGCGAGACGGTCCCGCAGGAGGCGGGTTCCGGACGCCCAGTAGACGCTCGGCTGGGCCGCCACGGCGACCCGCCGGTGGCCCGCGTCGAGGAGGAAGTCGGCGTAGATCCGCCAGCCGTGGGACTGCGCCGGGCACAGGCGCGCGACCCAGTCCGTCGGCTGCTCGGTGAGCGTGTCGAGCACCGCCGACGAGCAGAGATACGGCAGACCGAGAGCGTCGGCCCGGGCGGCGGCGGAGCGCGCGACGACGCTGTGGTACTCCCCGGCCAGGGCGGCCACACCCAGCCGGGCCAACTCGTCCACGGCCGCCGCGGCTCTCCGTGGATCGGCCGCGGTGTCCCGGACCAGCAGTTCGAGGGGTCTTCCGCCTATGCCACCACCGTCGTTGACCTCGTCGGTGGCGAGTTCGAGGCCGGCCAGCAAGTGCCGACCTGCCTCCACCCAGCCGGGCCGGCTCAGCGGGACGAGTACACCGATGCGGACGGACGACGGGTCCCTCTCACTTCGCCCCGGCGAGCGCATGTGCGTGATCATGACGCACATTGCATCCCCGCCCGCCGCCTGAGGGCAAGCGATGAGTCATGCACGCGGAAGCACGTGGCCGACTGGTCCCGTCACCCGAGAGCATGGATACGGGCCACGGGGCCAGTGGCTTCTGTGGAGTCGTGCCTCCTAGTGCCTCGGGGGCTTCTTCGGCTTCTTCCGCGCGGCGTCGACCTGGGTCTGCTCGGTGTCGGTGACGGCCGAGACCACGTCGATGACAGCCGGCGCGGCGAGCGCTCCGCAGAGGAGGAAGCCGCACGCGGTGACAGCCGTGCGCCTTCGGATGACAGCCTGCATAGAGATCACCTGCCAGGGCTGCTGTGCTACAGCCTCTCTGTCCACGATCCGCCCCGGCCGCGACAGCAGTCAAGACTTTGCCTGCTCGCCTACGGCCTGTCCGCGCGCCACGTGCCTGTGGTGCGGCGGTGGTTGAGCGCGACAACCAAAGGAGGGGCCGACGTGACGAAGGTCCGCGGCGCGCTGGTGCGGGGCGCTCCGCGGACCTCCGTCTCCCCTCAGCGAGTGCCGACCGCCGCCCGTACGGCCTTGCGGGCCAGTTGGCAGTCGTCGTGCAGCCGCCTGAGCAGCAGCCGCTGTTCCTCGCCGGACGGCGCAGCAGCCGGGTGGGCCGGTCCCGGTGCCGCCGGGGTCGTGCCGTGCATCGAACGCTGCACGGCTGTCTCGTAGGTACGGATCTCACGGGTCAGTACCAGCATCAGGTTCACCAGGAACGCGTCCCGCGACGCGGGGCCCGCGGACTGCGCCAGCTGACTGATCTGACGGCGCGCCACGGGCGCGTCCCCGAGTACCGCCCACAGCGTCGCCAGGTCGTAGCCCGGCAGGTACCACCCCGCGTGTTCCCAGTCCACCAGCACTGGACCGGCCGGTGAGAGCAGGATGTTCGACAGCAGGGCGTCGCCGTGGCAGAACTGGCCCATGCCCTGACGGCCCGCCGCGTGCGCGATGCCGTGCAGCAGCTTCTGCAGATCGCCCATGTCCCGGTCGGTGAGCAGACCCAGCTCATGGAAGCGGGAGATCCGCTCGGCGTAGTCCAGCGGGGCGTCGAACGTGCCCGCCGGTGGCCGCCACGCGTTCAGCCGGCAGATCGCGCCGAGCGCCGCCCGGATGTCGGCGCGTGGCGGCGCCTCCACCGGATGCCGCTGCAGCGCGGCCACCCGGCCCGGCATCCGCTCGACGACCAGGGTGCAGTTGTCCGGATCCGCCGCGATCAGCCTCGGCACCCGCACCGGGGGGCGGTGCCGGACGAACGAGCGGTATGCGGCTATTTCGTGCCGGAGCCGCTCCTCCCAGATGGAGGAGTGGTCCAGTAAACACTTGGCGACGGCCGTGCTGCGCCCTGTCGTACCGACGAGCAGCACCGACCGGCCGCTCCGGCGCAGCACCTGGACCGGAGAGAACTCCGGACAGATGCGATGCACCGAGGCGATCGCCGTGCGCAACTGCGCGCCCTGGGGGCCGGACAAGTCGAGTCTCCCGCTGAGCGGCTGGGGGCCGAGCCCCGGAACGCGCCGGGCCCGGCCGGCACCGAGTCCGGGGGCCGCGGTACGGGTGGGGTCGAGATAGGGGCCGCCACCGCCCGGCTGGCGGGGTGCGAGCGGCCGGGGCGGAGCGGACACGGAGGACGATGCTGCGTACATGGGCGAATACAGATCCCTTCGTGTGCCTGCGATGTCACGCGCCACCCGTCCCGGCCGACCGGGGACACCCTGGGGAGTGCCTGTCGGGCGACCGGGCCGGGGTGGCGCTTTCCTACCTGACACCGGATGGCCCGTGGCACACCATGTAGCGCACCCTGGCGAAGCCTGGCGAATAGTCCCCCAGCAACTGACAGCGGGCTACATTCAACTCAGCCGAGAACCTGGGGGCTTGACGTGAGCGGACAACCCAACACCCGACTCGCAGACCTGTTCGGCCTGGCCGGCTGGTCGAAGGGCGAGCTCGCGAGGCTGGTCAACCGGCAGGCGGCGGCCATGGGCCACCCGCAGCTGGCGACCGACACCTCACGGGTGCGGCGGTGGATCGACATGGGAGAGATCCCGCGCGATCCCGTGCCGCGGGTGCTGGCGGCTCTGTTCACCGAGCGTCTCGGCCGTGTCGTGACCATCGAGGACCTCGGTCTGGTCCGGCACGGGCGTACGGGGAAACGGCAGGGCGGCGGGAATGCTGAGCATCCCGACGGTGTGCCGTGGGCGCCCGAACGGACTGCCGCGGTCCTCACCGAATTCACGGGAATGGACCTCATGCTCAACCGACGCGGCTTGGTGGGTGCGGGCGTCGCGCTCACCGCGGGATCAGCACTCAGCAGCGCCATGCACGACTGGCTGCACACCGACCCGACGCTCAAGGCCGACGCTCCCGACCTCGACAACCCCCTGCACGCCGACCCCGCTGGGTTCGACCGCTATGAGGCCGCTCCCATCGGATCGCAGGAGATCGAGGAACTGGAGCGCTCCGTCGAGGTGTTCCGGGCCTGGGACGCGGCCCGTGGCGGCGGGTTGCAACGCAAGGCTGTCGTGGGACAGCTCAATGAGGTGGGGGGCATGCTCTCGTACCGCCACCCCGAACATCTCCAGCGGCGCCTGTGGGGCGTCGCCGCCAACCTCGCCGTCCTCGCGGGCTGGATGTCGCACGACATCGGCCTCGAACCCACCGCCCAGAAGTACTTCATCATCGCCGCCCACGCCGCCCGGGAGGGCGGGGACCGGCCCCGGGCCGGCGAGGCCCTCTCCCGGGCGGCCCGGCAACTGGTGCACCTCGGTAAACCCGACGAGGCACTCGACCTCATGAAACTCGCCCAGTCCGGCTCCGGTGAGCAGGTGCTGCCCCGGACCAAGGCCATGTTCCACACCATCGAGGCGTGGGCGCAGGCGTCCATGGGCAAGGGCCAGGCCATGCGCCGCACCCTGGGCCGGGCGGAGGACCTCTTCGTCTCGGAGAAGGGCGACGCACCGGCGCCGAGCTGGATGCAGACCTTCAAGGACGAGGACCTGTACGGCATGCAGGCCCTCGCCTACCGCACCCTGGCCGAGTTCGAGCCCGGCGCGGCCGTGCACGCCCAGCACTACGCGGAGAAGGCCCTGGCGCTGCGCAACGACGGGCGGGAACGGTCGAAGATCTTCGACCATCTCTCCATGGCCTCCGCCTGCTTCATCGCGGACGACCCCGAGCAGGCGAACCGGTACGCACGGCTGGCCCTGATGTCGATGGGGTCGAACTCGTCGGGTCGCACCTGGGACCGGCTGCGTCAGATGTACCGGCTCACCGGTCAGTACTCCAGCTATCCGAAGATCCAGGACCTGCGGGAGGAGATCAAACTCGCCCTGCCGAAGCCCCAGTCGAGGAACAAGGGCGACATCGCACCGGCGTGACCGCCGGTCGCCGGCCCTCCGCGGAGCGGGGCGAGGTCAGGTGATGCCCGGGCACTCGGATGCCCGGCGGACGACCCCGGCCGTCGGCGTCAGACGATGACCCGGGCGACGAGCACACAGGCGTCGTCCTCGCGCTCGCCCTCGCCGAACTCCTCCACCACCGCCCGCACACCGTCCCGTGCCGTCCGCGCCTCCGCGAACCGCGGGGCCAGGTCCAGCAGTCGCTGGACGGCGGCTGTTCCCCCGGGCGCCAGTCCATCGGTGTGCACAAGCAGCAGATCCCCCGGCCGGAGCGTCACCTCGGCCTGCCCGTAGACGGCGCCCGAGGTCGCTCCGAGCAGGACGCCGTCCGGTGCCGGCAGCACGCGCCCCGTCCCGTCGCGGAACAGCAGCGGGGCGGGGTGCCCCGCCTGCGCCCACACCAGCGTGCGGTTCGCCGGCCGGTAGCGGCAGCACACGGCGCTGCCGAGGGCCGGTTGCACGGTGGCGTCCAGTAACTGGTTGAGGCAGGCCATGAGCTGCGCCGGCTCGGTGCCGGCCATGGCCATGCCGCGCACCGCGCCGATCAGCGTCGCCATGCCCGAGGTGACGGTCACACCGTGGCCGGTGAGGTCGCCGACGCTCAACAGGCTGTCACCACCGGGCAGTTCGAGCGCGTCGTACCAGTCACCGCCGATCAGCGCGGTCGTCGAGCAGGGCAGATAGCGGGCCGCCAGGTCCAGCGTCTCGGGGCCCCGGTGGGGGAGCCGCAGGGAGCCGCGCCACGGTGGGAGCACGGCCTCCTGGAACTCGACCGCCAGCCGGTGCTCGGTCCGCGCGATGTGCCGCCGGCGCTCCAGCGAGTCACGGGACTCGTCCACCGCCCGCTGGCTGCGCCGCAGTTCGCTGACGTCCCGCAGCACCGCCCACATGGACGCGGTGTTGCCGTCGTCGTCGAGTACGGGCTCGCCCATCATGTGCACGGTGCGCACGGCTCCGTCGGGGAGCACGATCCGGAACTCGCCGTCGATGCGCCTCGCGTCGATCAGACAGTCCGTCACCATGGCCGTCAGCCGCGGCCGGTCCTCCTCCAGCACCAGCGACGGCAGTTCGTCGAGGGTGAGCGCAGGGGCGGCCGGATCGCGGCCGAGGATCTCGTACAGCTCACCGGACCAGCTCGCCTCGTCCGTCAGGAGGTTCCACTCGGCGCTGCCGACCCGGCTGAGCAGTGACTCGCGCCGGGGCGCCGCAGCCGATGGGTCGGGGACGCCGGCCTCGTCCGCGTCGGGCGCCGGGACGGCCGGCCCGTCCCGCAGCTGGGCCAAGTGCTCGTCCAGATCGTCGAGTTGGTGGAGCGCCAGGTCGTACAGGGCGCGCTGCCACCGGCCCTCGGCGTCCGTGCCGTCGGCGTCGGCGTCGCGCCGCACGGCGTCCATGTCGCCGCGCAGCCGACGCGTCTGCGAGATGAGCGCGTCGACCGTGCCGCGTCGGGGCGGCTGGGCGGCGGGACGATCCGCAGAGAGAGGGGACGGCATCACGTACTCCGATGGGGGACGGTACGACCAACGCTGACGGATGGGCCGGTTACGACTGTTGCACAGCCCGCGACGCGCTGTAAGGGATTTGGCAAGACACGATACGGTGGTGCTTCCGGCATATGCCTCTGTCCTCGGGGGCCGGGTTCGCCACGGCGACAGGCTACGCGGCTTGCGGCTCAAGTCGTAGAGCCCGTACGTGACTTGATGGATTGTCGAGCCCACCGCCAACCGTTTTCAAGTCCGTGTTCGAGGGTCGTATGTGCGAGCCGCTTTGATCGCGCGGAGCGCTCCCGGTACATCCGAAGACACCCGCGTCCGCCGCGGGACGGTGACTTGGGTCACAGGGATGAATCCAGGAGAGCGCGGCGCGCGAATGCCCTTCGCGAGGCCGAAGAGGCATGTCGGCGCAGGGCCGGCCCGGATCCGAAACGGAGAGCGCGCATGACCGTCACACTGGAACAGCCCGCACGAGTCCTCCTGGTCACGGCCGAGGACCGCGAGCTGCCGGTGCCCACCACGCTGCGCTACACCTCCGACGACCCGCTGGCCGTGCACCTCGACTTCCCCGCCGACATCTCGCTCAGTGGTGACATGGTGACCTGGACGTTCGCCCGGGAGCTGCTCGACGAGGGGCTGCGGGGGCCCGCCGGAACGGGGGACGTGCACATCTGGCCCTGCGGACGCACCCGCACGGTCGTGGAGCTGCACTCGCCGTACGGCATGGCTCTGCTCCGCTTCGACACGGCCGCCCTCCGGCGTTTTCTGGTGCGTACCTTCGCCGTCGTCGGCTCCGGCAGCGAGCCGGTGGGGCGGGCCGTCGACCGGGGGCTGACGGCACTCTTCGACGGTGTCTGACCGGCGGGCGGCGCGGGCCGCGCGCCCGAGCGCCGCCCGTGGAGAGGGGCGGGCTCAGTAGCGCAGGACGCCCGCGATGCCCTGGGCGTCACCGAGGGTGCCGTCGGGCACGAACCTCACTTCGGCCCCGGTGTCCAGACACCGCTCGACGATCTCGTCCACGATGTCCTCCCGCGCGTCCAGGTCGCCGCTCTCCGCCGGCACGAGGTGGGCGCCGCCGTCGGCGCGGACGGTCGCCCGGTAGTTCTCCTCGACGGCCAGGAGTTGCACACGGCCCTGTTCCGCGTTCTGCCGTACCTCGTCGACGCCGGCCGCGAACGCCTTGCTGCCCCGCGCCGCTTCGAGCCGCCGGGCCACCGTGTCGACGTTCCTGCGGTTCTCGGCCTCGATCGTCGGACCGATCGCCTGCCACACCGCGTCCGGGGTGCCGTGCGCCAGACCGCCGTGCGGGATGTGGACGGCGTCCTTGGTGACCGTGCCGATCTCGTCCAGGAGGGAGAGCGCCGCTGTCTCGCCCGTCACGTACAGGGGCCGGGGATGCGCCCGCAGCACGCGGCCCATGGCCGTGTCGGCGTCCCGCAGGAAGTGCCGGGTTCCCTCGTCCCGGAAAGCGCTCGGCATGTCGCCGATCCGTTCCTGCCGCTCGGCGTCGAAGTTGTCGCGGTCCCGGGTGAGCGGGAATCCGCCCGTGCGCGCCGGTGTGACCCGGTCGCCGCCGCCGCTCCACAGCGCGATGCGGTCGGAGGAGACCGACAGCACCCAGAAGGGCCGCTCGGCGGCCTGTGCGGCCACCAGGTTCCGGGTCAGGAACGTGTCCGCGAGCACCACGCGCTCCGGTACCGGCCGGGCCAGCGACCACACCTGGTGCTCACCCGGCGCCGCGAAGATCACCAGACCGTCCTCGGCGTGTGCCAGGTCCACCTCGGCCAGCGCGCGGTCCAACTGCTCGACGACGTCGTTGCGGCGCTCCCGGGTGACCGCGGGATCGTGGTCCAGCTGCTTCTTCGCCTCGGCGAGCACATTGCGGAGCCGGACCGGGTCCTGCGTGTTCTCCGGTTCCCGCCGGTGCGTCGGCGTCAGCACCGACACGGCGGGGTACGGCCGCGGACGGCGCAGTTCGGTGAGGGTCGCGGGGCTGAGGGCATGCTCCATGACTTCACGATAGGACTGATTCGCCTGTCGGGCATTTGGGGTATTCCCGGGCACGGGTCGGGCCCGCCGCCGCGCACCGGTGAGGGTGCGGCCGACGGGCCCGGCTCGGTCGTTCAGCGGCGGACGTCCGCGGTGCGGGTCAGCCGACTTCCTTCTTCAGCGACTTGTCCGCGGCGGCCTGGGACGCCTTCCACCAGGTCGTCACCGGCTCCCAGACCTTCACCTTCTTGGTCGCCCCGAGCTGCTTCAGGGTGAACAGGCGGCCACCGAGGTTCGGGTTGGCCGACACGCCGACCGTGTCGACGCGGCGCGCCTCGGGGTCCTTGAGGTCGGCGATCGTACGGACCGTCGCGTACGCCGTCTTCCCGGCGCCCAGCTTGTACGGCCCGCTCTCGCCCGACGGCACCGGCTGGGCCGACCCGTCCAGGTCGCCGAACGTGACCACGGGCAGGCGGTCGATCGTGCAGGTGCGGGTGCCGGTGTTCTTGACGGTGATGTGCACGATCCTCGTGTCCTTGGCCTGCTTGGCGCCGATCTTGAGGACCTTCGCCTTGCAGACGGGGACCTTGGCGGCCGGCTGGGCGGCCAGACCCTGCGGCGCGGCCGCGAGGAGCAGCGCGGCGCCGGCGGTCGCCACGGTGGAGACGGAGAGGACGGAACGGATACGCATCGGTGGTTTCCCCCAGGTTTGGTCACATACAAGTGCGGGTCGCGCGAAATGCGACGCACACCCAGTGTGACGCGTGACCCTCGGGCGGGGTTGTAGCCCAACTGCCCGTGTTACACGCCTGATGCTCAATCGTCGGCTCCGCATGAACTTCCGTCGTCGGGCAGCGAGCCGTACAGCAGGAACTCGTTCACCTTCTCCCGCACGCACTTCGACGACGCGTACCCGGTGTGTCCCTTCCCCTTGTTGTCGAGGACGACCGCCGAGGAGCCGAGGCGCTTCGCCGTCTCCACGGTCCAGCGGTACGGGGTCGCGGGGTCGCCCCGGGTGCCCACCAGCAGCATCCCCGGGGTGTCCACGTCCCGTACCTCCTCACGGATGAAGTCGGTGCCCTTCGGGCGGCCGTAGCACATCAGCACCTGCGTCAGGCGGTACTTGCCGAACACCGGGGAGGCGTCCTCGTACGCGGCGCGCAGGTCCGCGATCTCCTTCTTGATCCGGCCGGCGGTGGGCCGGTCGGGGTCGTCGGCGCAGTTGATCGCCATCAGCGCGGCGGGGGCGTTGTCGAGCGGTATCTCCTCCTCGTCGACGAGCCCGCCGCTCGGCGTGGGTGTGGCGGACCGGGGCGGCCCGGGGGGTCTGCTCATGCCGCCGCCCGCGAGTGCCACGACCCCCCGGGTGTCACCGTCGTGGACGAGCATGTTGAGGGCCTGTGTGAGCGCCGGCCACATCTGTTCGCTGTAGAGGGCCTGGCTGATCGCGCCCACCAGGTCCTGTCCGGAGAACTCCTGCCCGAAGTCCGTGGGCACGGGGTACTGGTCCAGCGACTCGACGAGGTCGACGACCTGTTCCCGGGCCGACCGGGCGTCCTGCCCGAACGGGCACGTCAGTTGCCCGGTGCACGCGTCGAGGTAGTCCTCCAGCGCGGTCTGCTGCCCCTGGGCGCCGACCAGGCCCTGTTCCGACAGCGGCTCGGTGAGGGTGTCGACGCCGTCGAGGACCATGCGGCCCACCTTCTTCGGGAACTGCGCCGCGTACACCGCGCCCAGCCGGCTCCCGTAGGAGAAGCCGAGGTAGTTGAGCTTCTTGTCGCCGAGGGCGGCACGCATCACGTCCAGGTCGCGGGAGACGTTGACCGTGCCGATGTGCGGCAGCACCGGACCGGAGTGCTCGCCGCAGGCCGCGGCGGCCTTCTTCAACTGCTTGAGCGCCGCCTGGGGGTCGTCGGCGTCGTCGCCGTCGTCCGTCGCCTCCATGGCCTCTTCGGTGCCCTCGCCACAGCTCACCGGGGAGGAGCGGCCGACGCCGCGCGGATCGAAGGAGACGACGTCGTACCCCTTGGTGAGGTCCATGAACTCCGCCCCGCCATACGCCAGTTCGGGCACGCCCGGACCGCCGGGGCCGCCGAAGTTCAGCAGCAGGCTGCCGCGTGAGTCGCCCGTCGCCCGGTAGCGGGCCACCGCCAGATCGAGCGTGCCCTCCCGGGGCCGGGCGTAGTCGAGGGGCACGGTGACCTTGCCGCAGCGCAGATCCTTGGGCATCTCCACGCCCGTGCATCCGCGCCACTTGATCTTCTGGTCGTAGAAACGGGACAGGTCGGGCTGCTCGTCGTCCTGCTCGCCGGCGCCGGCCGCCGTGGCCGGCAGACCGGCCCCCAGCAGGGCCAGCACCGTGACCGCGGCTCCGCTGAACGGACGCCGTCTGCGCGTGGACCGCATGCGTGCCTCCCGGGGCACCCGGCCGGGGGCGGCCGGGGTCGACCCCCCGGATCACGATAGGCGGGCCCCCGCGTCCACGCCTCCCGGCGGGCGACCGGCCCGGACCTGCCGTACTCTGCGCCGCGACGCCGGCCCGCGACGACCGCCTGCCGCTCACCCCTCCGCGTGAAACCGGCCGCCGCGCGGCCCGGCGGTCACCGCGATCGCGTCCGTATTCCGCGTCGCGACGGCCACCGGATTCGACCAGGATGCTGCGGGCGTGCGGCCGACCACCGCACTCACGACCTCATCGAACGGAGCGCACAGATGACCACTTCGGGGGCTCAGGGCCTCGTCGTCAGCCGGGCCACGCTCGACGACTGGGCGGTGGTCGCCGCATGGGCGGGGGATGAG
Source organism: Streptomyces sp. NPDC030183 (assembly GCF_055573455.1). Lineage (NCBI taxonomy): Bacteria > Bacillati > Actinomycetota > Actinomycetes > Kitasatosporales > Streptomycetaceae > Streptomyces > Streptomyces sp. NPDC030183. The sequence goes on along the minus strand of NZ_JBVIBK010000024.1, from coordinate 45,891 downwards.
GGCTGGAACCCGGGGCTCTCGGACGCCCCGTGCTTCTTCGCCCAGGACCCCGATGGCTTCTTCATCGGCCGGATCGACAACGAGCCCGTCTCGTCGGTCTCCGTCGTCAACTACGGCGCCGACTACGCCTTCCTCGGCTTCTACCTCGTCCGCCCCGACCTGCGCGGCCGCGGCTACGGCCTCACCACCTGGAAGACCGCCCTCGCCCACGCCGGGGGCCGCACGGTCGGCCTCGACGGGGTGGTCGCCCAGCAGGACAACTACCGGCAGTCCGGTTTCGAGTTCGCCTACCGCACCTTCCGCTACACGGGAACCGCTCCTGGGGCGGCCCGCCCCGCCGACGTCGTGCCCATCGAGGACCCGAGGGCCGTCGCCGCTTACGACAGTGCCTGCTGCGCCGCCGACCGCCCCCGCTTCCTGGAGCGCTGGCTGACCACCGAGGGGCACCGGGCCCTGGCCCGGGTGGTCGACGGACGGCTCACCGGCTACGGCGTGATCCGGCCCGGCCGTGACGCGCTGCGTGTCGGCCCGCTCTTCGCGGACACCCGAGCGGATGCCCGGGCGCTCCTGGCGGGCCTGGCCGCCGAGGCCGCGGGCCGGGTGTTCGCCGTCGACGTGCCCGAGGAGAACGGGGCGGCGGTCGCCCTGGCCGAGGAGTACGGGCTGACGCCGTCCTTCGAGACGGCCCGGATGTACACGGGCCCGGTCCGGCCGTACGCCCGGGAACGGGTCTTCGGGGTCACGACTCTGGAACTCGGCTAGCGGCGGCGGGGGCGCCCGCCCGCTCCCTCGGCGGCTCCGGGACCGCATCCGCCCCGGAGGGCTCGGCGGCCGCCTCGGCCCCGGAGGGCTCGGCGGTCGCCCGTCCCCCAGAAGGCTCGGCCGTCGCCCCGGCCCCGGACGGCTCGGCGGGAGGCGGCTCGCGGAACGCCCACTCCATGCGCGGCTCGACCACGCAGCGCAGCACGGCTCGTACGGGGGGCGTGCACAGCAGGGTGATGCCGCCGGCCGCCGCGACCGTGACCGCGAGCTCCCCGAGCGGGGTGTGCAGCCACTCGGCGGCGTACCAGTCCCGGAAACGGGCCCACTTGATCACGAAACCGTGCAGCAGATAGCCGTACATCGTGCCCGCGCCCAGCGCCGTGAACCACAGGCGCCGCCGCGGCACCCAGGCCAGGAAGCAGGCCGTCAGCAGCACCGCCAGACAGAACAGCGCGGGCGTGGTGAGCAGCCCCGCCCAGCGGGAGACACCCTGGCCGGTGACGCTGCCCCGGTGGTAGAACCAGCCCGCGTCGAACCACGGGGCCACCGCGTACGCCGCGACGAGCGCCCCGAGGCCGACGGCGAGCGCCCCGAGCCGCACCCGGCGGCCGCGAAGCCGCTCGAAGTGCTCGGGGCGCAGGGTCAGCCCCAGCACGAAGAACGGCAGGAACCCCAGGACGCGCTGGATGGAGATGTCGCCGCCGAGGTCCGGCGAGACCGACGCGAGCGTCGCCAGCCCGAGCGCGACCGGCACCGGGTACCGCAGTGCCCGCCACACGGGGGTGGTCACCCGCCAGACGAAGAGCGCCACCAGGAACCACATCACGTACCAGGGGTCGAGCAGGCTCAGCGGATACTCCGGGTCGTCCTGCGCCCACCGGTAGAACAGCGTGTACGCCGTCTCGAAGACCAGGTACGGCAGCACCACCCCGGTCAGCAGCCGCTTCAGCCGGCCGGGCGCCATGTCGAAGCTCCGCGAGAAGTACCCGGAGATCAGCGCGAAGGCCGGCATGTGGAAGGCGTAGACCGTCAGGTACGCGGCCGTCGCGGCCCTGCTGCCGTACGTCAGCGGCTCCCAGGCGTGCCCGCACGCCACCAGGACGATGGTGAGGTACTTCGCGTTGTCGAAGTACGGGTCCCGCGACCCGCGCCCCACGGGCGGCCCGTCCCGGCCGGGCGGGGCCGCGGGGGCGGGGCGGGAGTGCTGCGCCACGTCTTCAGGCATCGAAAGAGGTTCTCCGGTCAACGATGACGGACCCGGACCGCCTGCCCCGTTCCGGCCGTCTCAGTCGTCGTCGGTGGCGCCCGCCTTTCCCGTGTGGAACCTGCGGTGCAGGGCGTGTACCTCGTCGAGCAGCTCCGGCACCGGGCCCTCCACCACGATCCCCGGCGCGACGTCCCGCACGGGAAGCGTGCGCACGGGCGGCGCCGGCACCCCCAACCCTCCCAACCACCCGGAGAGTTGCTCGGAGGAGGCGATGTACACGATCCGTCCGAGGCCCACCCAGGCGTGGGCGGCCGCACACATCGGGCAGTGCTCGCCTGACGTGTAGACGGTCGCCGCGGCCCGTTCCGCGGCGGTGAGCCGGGCGGCGGACCAGCGCGCGAGTTCGAACTCCGGGTGGCGGGTGCGGTCGCCCCCGGCCACACGGTTGTGGTCCTCCACCAACACCGTGCCGTCGGCGCCGACCAGCACCGAACCGAACGGTTCGTCACCGGATTCCAGCGCCTCCGTCGCGAGCTCCACACACCGCCGCAGGTACACCAGTTCGGATTCGTCCACCATGCTCGTACGCTTCCTCCTCGGGACCGTTCGGATGCACTCCGCGTGGTGAACCCTACGGCGTGTGTCCGAATCACACGCCTTCCCACGGGCGACACCCGTTGCCAGGGCGAACGAGTGATGATGGAGTGACCATATGGATCACGCTGCTGTGCTGGCACTGTTCGACCGGGACATGCGCGAGGGCGCCCGCCCCGACAGCCCCGAAGCCCGGATCGAGCGCGTGGGTGGGGTGGTACGCCAGGTCGGCTCCGAGAACGGCTGGAGCGGAATCGTCTGGTCCGATCTCGACGAGGCCGGCGCCGACGCGGCCATCGCCGAGCAGATCCGCTACTTCTCCGGCATCGGCCGTGACTTCGAGTGGAAGCTGTATGGACACGATCTGCCCGTCGACCTGGGGCGAAGGCTCCGAGCGGCCGGGTTCACCGCCGCTCCGGAGGAGACGCTGATGGTGGCCGAGGTCGCCGACCTCACCCTCGACGTGGCCCCGCCCGAAGGCATCCGCATCCTGCCCGTCACCGACGCCGAGGGCGTGGCGATGGTGGCCGACGTCCACGAGAAGGCGTTCGGCACGGACAGTTCCCGGATGCGCCACCAGCTTCTCGCCCAGCTCGGCGGGGACGACGACACGGTCGTGGCCGTCGTGGCCCTCGTCGGTGACGAACCGGTGAGCGCCGCCCGGATGGAGCTCCTGCCGGGGACCCGTTTCGCCGGTCTGTGGGGCGGCGGCACCGTGGAGAACTGGCGGGGCCGGGGCGTCTACCGGGCCCTCGTCGCCCATCGCGCCCGGGTCGCCGCCGCCCGAGGCTACCGCTATGTCCAGGTCGACGCGCTCGCCCGCAGCCGCCCCATCCTGGCCCGCCTCGGCTTCGAGCCGCTCACGACCACGACGCCGTACGAGTACGCGGTGGGCGGGGCAGCGGCGGCGTGACGCCGCTCGGCGTGCGTCACAGGTCGAGCCGGTACTCCACCGCCTTGTGGGTCGGCCGGTAGCCGAGCCGGTCGTTGACGCGGAGCATCGGTGTGTTGTCCTCCGCCGTGTCGGTGAGCAGGGCGAGGCGCGGGTACAGGCTGTGGGCGTGGAGAACGGCCTCCGCCTTCATGGCCAGGGCCAGCCCGCGGCCCCGGTGCTCGGGCAGGACCGCCGTGCCGTAGTGCTGCCCGTCGCCCTCGCCGCCGGCGGGCAGGACGAGTTCCGAGAAACCGACGATCGTGCCGTCCGACGTGTCCACCGCCGCGACGGTGTGCAGCGAGTCGCCGCGCTTCTCGATCGCCTCGGCCGCCGCGACCAGCCGCTCCACGTCCCAGACCACCGTTCCGTAGTCGGTGTCTCCCATCGGCATGTCGTCCATCGCACGGCGGGAGGCCGCATGGCTTTCGGCCAGATCGGCGGGCACGACACCCGCCCAGGCGGTCAGGTGGTAGCCGGGCGGCGGCTGCTCCGCGACGCGTCGGACGAGGTCGAGGTCCAGATCGGCGAGGTCCAGGCGGGCGTACGTCAGCGTCAGCACCTCGCGGAAGCCGCGCGCGGCGAGGAACGCGTCACCGGGGGAGCCCTGCGGGGCCTGCGCGAGGACCGTCCGGCGGCGCTCGTCCCTGGCCGCGTCGACCGCCGCGTCGAGCAGCGCCGTGCCCACGCCCCGGCGCCGTTCGGCAGGGTGCACGGTCAGGTCGAGTTCGGCCAGATGAGTCTGGCCCTCCCTGGTGAACAGCCGGAGGAAGGCGGTGCCGAGGGGCTCACCGTGCGGCCCGGAGGCCAGCCAAGCCGAACGACGGCTGGAGCTGGTGGGGGAGGGGTCGGCGAGCGGGGTGACGCGCGGCGGCAAGAGGGCTCCGGAGTCGGTCGGCGGGGCGGGCGGCGAGCCCGGCGAGCTGCCGGGTCGGGGCACGCTAGCCGCCGTACCGGCCGACCGACAACGGAATTACGTACTCGGCCCGCGGGCCGCCTCAGCGGCGGGCTTTGGCGCGGTCCAGGGCCACGACGCCCAGTGCCGCGAGGCCGATCTGGATGACCCATTCGATCCAGTCGACGCCGTCGGTGTCGGCCACGCCGATCCCGGCGGCGATCGCGGATCCGATGAGCGCGGCGACGATGCCGACGAGAATCGTCAGCAGGACGCCGATGCGCTGCCGGCCCGGGACCACCAGCCGTCCCAGGACACCGATCACGATGCCGATGATGAGGGCACTGATGATGCCGTCGATCTCCATCTGCACTCCGCCCTTGTCGTCGTGAGCTCCGCTGCCGTGCGAGTGCCCTTCGAACGCGAGTGCAGTCCGTTCCGGGTTCGGTTTCAGGTGCTCCACGAGACGTCCGGACGGGCGGCGCACCGCACCGCCGTCCGGATCACCGCGGCCGGATCGCCCTCGTGGTAGGGCCGCTCGGACGGCTCGATGCCGTCGAGGAACTCCTGGTAGCGCACGGCGTACGAGAGGTGCGCCAGCGGTTCGGCGAGTGTCAGGGCGCGAGCGGGGTCGCTCGTGGGGACGCGGGACCGCCAGGCGTCGACCCAGGTGCGGGCGGCCGTCGCCCGTACCGCCTCGGGGAGGTAGGCGCACAGGCGCAGACAGTCCAGGACGGGGTTGCCCCAGTGGGCGTCGGCGAAGTCGACGACGACGGGTGGGCCGCCGTCCCCGCGCCAGTTGCCCGGATGGAAGTCGGCGTGCACCAGGGTGTCGGGCAGCCCGCACGCGGACAGCAGGTCCCAGCGGTGTGTCAACTCCCGTGCCGCGGCAAGCTCCCGAGCGGTGATCTCCCCGCGGACGGGACCGTCCAGCAAGTGGCGCGTGAGACCGGCGAGTGTCCGGTCGCGCCGGTCCCGGAGTCCGGGTGGGCGCCGGCCGGCGAGCGCGGCCTGGGCGGCGACGAAGCGGCGCACCCCGTCCTCGACGGTGCGGGCGTCGGCGTTCCAGCAGTCCTGTCCGGGGATGTGCTCCAGCAGGACGCGCCCTTCACCGGCGCCGAGAACGGTGGGGACGACCCCCGGATCGACCTCGGCGAACGCGGCGATGACGGCGGCCTCGTCGGACGCGAAACGGGGGGTCGCCTTGAGCCAGACCGGCCCCTGCCCGGTGGGCAGCCGGAAGAGCCCCGCCAGGTTCCAGGTCCGCCGCTGCTCGACCGGCCCCGTCACCGGCCTGCCTCGGGCGGACAGTGTCCGCTCGGCCCAGCCGAGCAGCTCCCGCAGTCCGTCGGCACGGGCCCACGGCGACCGGAGGGGCTGGTCGTCCCCCAACAGCGCCCGGTCCACCCGCCGTTGCTCCAGCGCGCCGGGCATCGGCGGCTCAGCCGCCTCGACGTGGTAGGTCACATGGCCGTCCCGCCCGCCCTCACCTCCCTCGACGCAGAGGAGGCGCAGGACGAGGACGGGCACGGAGAGCGTCCGTTCCAGATGCCGGACGACCTGCTCGACCTCGGCCCACCACGGGATGCCGACGGGGAACGGGCCGGTGACCCCGAGGAAGTCCCGGCCCGAGGTCACCCATGCGCTGACGGTTCGACTCACGGGCGCCAGTGTGCGGGCGGGCGCGGGCTCCCGGCGAGCGAATATCGCCCACGGCCGACTCGCCCGGTCCGCACCGCCGCGTCCCGCACGGCGACGGCCGACCCGCACGGGCGGATCGGCCGTCAGTACCCCTCGCGGGCCTTCTGTCCTACATCGGAGAGGTGCGGGAGCCGCGGGAGCCGCCCCTGGCCGATGCGCCGGCGCAGAGCATTCCGAGGCCCAGAGCCAGGGCGCCGATGATGATGTTGTTGACCACGACACCGGCGTCGGGGCTGTCGCCCACGATCCACGGAGCGATGATCATCCAGACTCCGAGGGCGCACATGGCCCAGCTCAGGCCGTACATCCTCTCCGGTGCCGCGGTGAAGCCGAGGGCCAGCAGGCCGATCGCGATGCCCACGATCAGGTTGTGGGGCACCAGCGAGGGCTGGCTCGTCGTGTAATGGAGTATCCAGGGGGACACGGCGCAGTACAGACCGAGCAGGAACACCGGTCCGTCCACGAGCGCCACATCGCGACCACCGAGCATGCGGTCGTACCGGGCCCGCATTTCGGTTACATCAGGGTGATCGGAGATGTCACTCCTGTGTGAGACGTTGGCCATGACTCGACTCCTTTGAACTCAGCGGGCCTGACCGCGTCTGGTGGGGTATGCGGTGAGCGCCGCGTACGCTCATTCTGCTCTTATTTCCCCTTTATGTGTAGATGTGGGTGAGCAGTGCCGTGAGGGGTGCCGTGAGCGGCGCCCGTCCCCGGGGATCGCCGACCGTTCCCCGGGGACGGGCCCGGTCGGAGCTGCCGACCGGTCGCGGCGGTCCGGCCGTCGAGCCCCGCCGTTCGTACTTCCGGAGTCGGGGGCCGCCCGGATGCGCCGATGCGCGGACTTCTTTGATCGTTCCGCATCGTTCATGTAGCGAATCAAGGTGGTCGCGAGAAGGTCACATACGGTCGCTCTCGGTCAGGCGGTCGCGCAGGCGCCGCAGGCCGCGTCGGGTGTGGCTCTTGACCGTGCCCAGGGGCAGGCCGGTTCGTTCCGCGATCTGGGTCTGGGTCAGGTCCTCGTAGAACGCCAGCTGGATGACCCGCCGCTGGGGCTCGGGGAGCCGTGCCAGTTCGGCGCGGACCAGTACGCGGTCGAGAGCGGCCTCGGGGCCGTCGCCGCCCGGGCGGTCGGCGAGCGCCGACGCGGTGCCCGCCGAAGCGGCCGATTCCGCCCGGCGGGTCCGCGCGGACAGGGCGTCGGCGATCCTGCGCCGCGTGATGCCGACGATCCAGGCGCCGACCGCGCCGCGCTCGGGCCGGTATCCGTGGCGCCCGCGCCATACGCCGAGGAACACCTGCTGGGTGACGTCCTCGGCCTCCGCGGTGTCGCCGAGGCTGCGCCGGGCGAGGGCGCGCACCAGCGCCGACCAGCGTTCGTACGCGGCGGCCAGGCTTTCCTCGTCGCCCGCCGCCAGGCCCCGCGTCAGTTCGTCGTCGGCGGCGGTGGGCGGTGCGCTCGTGCGCACAGGGCTCATGGCGACGGCTCCTCGCGTAGGCGGTGGCGATGCCGTCATCGTGTGAGGCGGGACGAAGCGCCCACCACTCGCATCGCTTCTGCATCGTATGGTCGTCCCATGGGTCTGTTGAGGGACGAGACCCCCGGCGACACGGGGCTCACCACCGGAGCCGTGGCGCGCAGACTGGGCGTGTCGCCCACGACCCTGCGCTCGTGGGACCGTCGCTACGGCATCGGGCCCGCGGTCCGCCCCGACGGGCGGCACCGGCGCTGGACCTCGCGGGACATCGAGATGGTCGAGACGATGTGCCGTCTGACCTCCGCCGGGGTGCCGACGGCGGAGGCGGCGCGCGCGGCGAAGAAGAGCACGGAAGGGGCAGCCTCCGACGAGTGGGAGGACGGCGCGGAGGACAGCGGGGACTTCGGGGAAGTGCCCCCCGGGGGAGCGGCGCCGGATCCCGCCCGGCCGCGGTCCTCGGCGCCGGTGGTCCCGCCCGTCCGGTCCGGGCGGGGGGAAACGGCCGTACCGTCCGACCGGTCCGCCCCGTTCAGCCCTCCGTCCCCCACCGACGTGCGCCAGGAGTGCCGGGGGCTCGCCCGCGCCGCCGTACGGCTGGACGCGCCGGCCGTCGAGGAGCGGCTGACGGGGGTCGTCGAGCGGTACGGCGTCACGGCCGCCTGGCAGGAGGTGATGGTGCCGACGCTGCACGCGGTGGGCCGCAAGTGGGAGTCGTCCGGCGACCGGTACGTCGAGGTCGAGCACCTGCTGTCGTGGCACGTCTCCACGGTGCTGCGCCGCTGTGCGCCGCCCGCCGGATCCCGGCCCGAGGCCGCGGCCCCTGGCCCGGTGGTCCTCGCCTGCGTCCCCGGCGAACAGCACACCCTGCCGCTGGAGGCCCTCAATGCCGTGTTGGGCCAACTCGACCTGCCCAGCAGGATGTTCGGCGCCGCCGTGCCCGCCGAGGCCCTGGTCGCGGCGGTCGACCGGCTGGGACCGCCTGCCGTGGTCCTCTGGGCGCAGGCCCGCTCCACGGCGAGCGTGCCCCTGGCCCGGCATGTCGCCGCCGCGCGCTGGGGCGTGAAGGGCGCCCGCCGCCGGCCCCTCGTCGTGCTCGGCGGCCCCGGCTGGCACGGACGCCCCGCGGAGGGCATGGTCCGTCCGTCGGCGCTGGGCGAGGCGGTCGAGCTACTGTCCGACCTGTCCGACCGGGCCACCTGAGCCGCCCGGAGAGGCCCCGTTCCTGGTCTACGGCGTCCCCGTGCGCCCCCGCAGGAATCGGTCCCGCCCCTCGGCGAGGTCGACGATCGGGTCCGGGTAGTCCAGCACGGCGCGGTCCAGGCCCTGGAGCTTCCACGGCTCGTGCACGGCCGGTCCGGGCACGTCCGCCAACTCCGGTACCCAGCGCCGGACGTACTCCCCGTCCGGGTCGTACCGCTTGGCCTGGGTGACCGGGTTGAGGACCCGGTTGGGGCGGGTGTCGGTGCCGGTTCCGGCCATCCACTGCCAGTTGAGCTGATTGTTGGCCACGTCCCCGTCGACCAGCAGGTCCAGGAAGTGCCGGGCGCCGATTCGCCAGTCCACATACAGCGTCTTGGTGAGGAAGCTCGCGGTGAGGAGACGGCCCCGGTTGTGCATCCACCCCTCGTGGCGGAGCTGGCGCATGGCCGCGTCCACCACGGGGTAGCCGGTGCGGCCCTCCCGCCAGGCCCGGACCTCCTCCGGCGCGGACCGCCAGCGGTCGTGCTTGGCGCGGTAGTCCGCGACCGCCGCCGCGGGCCGGGCCGCCAGCACCTGGCGGTGGAAGTCCCGCCAGGCCAGCTGCCGTACGAACGCCGCCGCGCCCGGACCGCCCGCCCGGCGGGCCCGGTGCACCAGCTCGACGGGGGAGAGGGTGCCGAAGTGCAGATGGGGCGAGAGCCGGGAGGTCGCGTCACCCGCCAGGTCGTCGTGGTGGTCCTCGTACACGGCGACACCCGACCGCAGCCAGGCGGCGAGCCGCGCGCGGCCCTCCCTCTCGCCGCCCTCCGCCAGCCCCGGCGACAGCCCGGCCAGTCCCTCGCGGGCCGGGAGCCGCTCCGAGCCGACCCCGTCCGGCACCCGCACGGTGCGCGGCGCGGCCAGCGGGTCGCGCAGCCGCTGCCGCGACCAGTGACCGAAGTATGGGGTGAAGACCGCGAAGTGGTCCGAGGAGGCGGGCGACAACGCGCCGGGATCCACCGCGCCCACCACCGTGTCGTGCACATGCAGGCGTACGCCCTCCGCCTCCAGGGCACGCCGCAGCCGTTCCTCGCGCCGCCGCGCGAACGCACTCACGTCGGCCGCCACGTGCACCTCGTCGGCGTCCGCCTCGGCGGCCACCTTGCACACCTCCTCCACCACGTCCCCGGAACGCACCACGAGCCGTCCGCCCCGCTCCCGCAGCCCCGCATCGAGGTCGCGGAGGCAGTCGGCGAGGAACGCCAGCCGGTTGGGCACCGCGAACCCGGCCTCCGCCACGGCCCGGTCCCGTACGAACAGCGGGACCACCGCGCGCGCCCCGTCCAGCGCGGCGCGCAGCGGCGGATGGTCGTGCAGCCGCAGATCGGAGGTGAACAGGACGACCGAGACGTTCATGGGGGGCTCCGGGTGCGAGAAGACGGATCACCTGCTGTTTCCGGCGAGCGGCGTCCGGCGGATGCGGCGGGCGGGGGCCGTGACCGGCGGCCTCCCGGTGCTCGTCACGGTGTGGGCGCCCCCTCCCGCGCGCGGGCGGCCGCGTCCGACACCGCGGCCCGCGCGATGTTGCGCGCCATGCCGCCGAACACGACGGCGTGGAAGGGGGCGACGCTCCACCAGTAGGCGTGACCGAGCAGCCCGCGCGGATGGAACAGCGCCCGCTGGCGGAACACCGTGCGGCCGTCGTCGTCGGTGTCGGCGTACATCTCCAGCCACGCCAGACCCGGCAGCCGCATCTCCGCGCGCAGCCGCAGCAGCCGCCCCCGCTCGATCTCCTCCACCCGCCAGAAGTCCAGCGAGTCGCCCACCCGCAACCGGGTGGCGTCCCGGCGGCCCCGCCGCAGGCCCACTCCGCCCGCCAGCCGGTCCAGCCAGCCCCGTACCGCCCAGGCGAGCGGGAAGGAGTACCAGCCGTTGTCGCCGCCGATGCCCTCGATGACCCGCCACAGCGACGCCCGCGGGGCGTCCACGCACAGCTCGCGCCGGTCGGTGTAGAGGCTGCCGCCCGCCCAGTCGGGGTCGGTGGGCAGCGGATCGCTGGGCGCGCCGGGCAGGGAGGCGGACGACCAGCGCGTGGTCACCCGGGCCTCGCGCACCCGCCGCAGGGCGAGCCGCACCGCCTCGTCGAAGCCGATCGGATGGCCGGGCGGATCGGGCACGTACCGTGCGATGTCGTGCTCGTGGCAGACCACCTCGTGCCGCAGCGACTCGGTGAGCGGCCGCGCGATGGAGGCCGGCACGGGCGTCACCAGCCCCACCCAGTGGCTCGACAGACCGGGGGTGAGCACGGGAACGGACAGGATGAGCCGGTGCGGCAGCCCGGCGACGGCCGCGTACCGGACCATCATCTCGCGGTACGTCAGGACGTCCGGACCGCCGATGTCGAAGGTCCGGCTGACGTCGTCCGGCAGCCGGGCACAGCCCACGAGCGCGCGCAGCACGTCCCGGACGGCCACCGGCTGGATCCGGGTGTGCACCCAGCTCGGCGTCACCATCACCGGCAGCCGCTCGGTGAGGTAGCGCAGCATCTCGAAGGAGGCCGATCCCGAGCCGAGGACGACCGCCGCCCGCAGCACGGCCGTGGGCACCCCGCAGCCCAGCAGGATCCGGCCGACCTCGGCACGGGACCGCAGATGCGGCGACAGCTCGCCCTCGGGGACGCCGTACGGGGTGAGACCGCCCAGGTAGACGATCCGGCGCACACCCGCGGCACGCGCCCGCTCCCCGAAGATCCTCGCCGCCCTGCGGTCCGTGGCCTCGAAGTCGTCGCCCGTGCCCAGCGCGTGCACCAGGTAGTAGCCGACGTCGACCCCGCGCAGGGCCCGGGCCACGGACTCCGGGTCGGTCACGTCCCCGCGGACCACCTCGACGGCACCGGCCCACGGATGGTCGCGCAGCCGGTCCGGGGAGCGGGCCAGACAGCGCACCCGCAGGCCCGCCTCCAGCAGTTCCGGTACGAGCCGCCCGCCGATGTACCCCGTCGCACCGGTCACCAGGCACAGCGGTCCGGCGCCGCGCTCAGCCTCTCCCGTCATCGGTCCCTCGGTCCTCCGTGTCGGCGTCCCCCGGACATCACTTCCCCTCCGACCCCGGTCCCGGATGCACCGGCGGCCCGGCGCCCCGCGATCGAGTGATCGGTACGGCGACTACCCTTGCCGCGTGGCCACAGTGAACGACCCGCGACGGCGGACGGGGGGCGGGGAGTCGGGCACCGCCGCGGCGGCGACCGATCTGCACGCCTTCGCCGTCGCCCTGCGCCGGATGAACGGCGAGATCAACCGGCTCGTGCACGCGTTCGCGGGCGCCCACGGACTGCACGCCACGGACGTCCAGGCGCTCGCGGCGATCCTCGACGCGGACGCGCCCATGACACCCAAACGCCTGCGGGAACACCTCGGACTGACCTCCGGCGCCGTCACCGCCTGCGTGGACCGGCTGGAGCGCGCCGGACACGTGCGCCGCGTCCGGGAGAGCGCGGACCGCCGGGTGGTCCACCTGTACTACGCGGCCGACGCGCGGTCGGCGGCCCGCACCTACTTCCGCCCCCTGGCGGAGGCCACCGAGGCGGCCCGCTCCCGCTTCACCGGAGAGGAACTGGCCGTCGTGCTGCGCTTCCTCGCGGCGATGAACGAGGAACTGGGCGCGGGCGCCGACCGCCACCACTGATCGTGCTCCGGGTGCATCCGAAGGCCGGGTGACGGCGGAAGACCAGGCACCGTCTATGATCGCGGCCGTCAACAAGTTCAATCATTGAGATTGTTTTTCGTTGAGCCATTCCCTCCCGCCTGGAGTGCCATGTCCACCGCCCCCCGACGCGCCCGCCGGCTCGTCCCCCTCCTGCTGATCGCCGTCTGGCTCGTCCTCGGAGGCGTCCTCGGCCCCTACGCGGGGCGCCTCGGCGAGGTCGCCACCAACGACCAGGCCGCGTTCCTGCCGCGCAGCGCCGAGTCCACCGAGGTCATAGCCGCGCAGCGGGCCTTCCGGCAGGACGAGACCCTCCCGGTGATCGTCGTGTGGACGGGGGAGGACATGCCCCAGCGCCGGGCCCCTGCCGACCGGGCCCTCGCCTCCCTGGCCGACACCCCAGGCCTGGCGGGACGGGTCTCGCCCGCCCTGCTCTCCGACGACCGGGAAGCCCTCCAGGGCGTGGTCCCGCTACGGCCCGACCTCGGCGACGATCTGGCCGGCACCCTCGACCGGATCCGGGCCGCCGCCGAACGCGTCCCCGGCACCACCGTCCACCTGGCGGGGCCTGCTGCCAGCCAGGCGGACCTGGCGGATGCCTTCGCCGGCATCGACGGTCTCCTGCTCGCCGTCGCGCTGATCACCGTGCTGGTGATCCTGCTGCTCGTCTACCGCAGCGTCCTGCTGCCGCTGCTGATCATCCTCGGCGCCGTGTTCGCCCTCGGACTCGCCTGCGCCGTCGTCTACGCCCTCGCCGACCGGGGAGTCGTCCGCGTCGACGGCCAGGTCCAGGGCATCCTGTCCATCCTCGTCATCGGCGCGGCCACCGACTACGCCCTCCTGCTCACCGCACGCTTCCGCGAGGAACTCGCCGCCGGGGCCGACCGGTTCACCGCGATGCGCGAGGCCCTGAGGCAGTCCTGGGGCGCGATCGTGGCGAGCGCCGCGACCGTCGCGCTGGGCCTGCTCGCCCTGCTGTTCAGCGACCTCACCAACAACCGGGCGCTCGGACCCGTCGGCGCCATCGGCATCGGCTGCGCCGTCCTCGCCACGCTCACGTTCCTGCCCGCCGTGCTCGTCGCGCTGGGCCGCGCCGCCTACTGGCCCGCCAGGCCCGGTGCCGGGTCCGCGTCCGCGTCGGCCGGTGCGGGGGTGTGGCGGCGCGTGGCGGCCCTCGTCGACCGGGCCCCGCGCCGGGTCTGGGCGGTGACGCTCGCCGCCCTGCTCGCCGGCGCCGCCTTCGCGCCGACGCTCACCTCCAAGGGTGTGCCGCTCGACGAGACCTTCGTCAACGACGCCCCGTCCGTCGCCGCCCAGCGGACGCTCGGCGACCACTTCCCCGGCGGCTCGGGCAACCCCGCCGTGGTCATCGCCGACGCGGACCGCCTGGACCGGGTGCTCGCCGCGGCCCGCGCCACGGACGGGGTCGCCTCGGCGGCCGCCGTCAGCGCCGCCGGACGACCCGGCGGCGAGCCACTGGTCGTCGACGGACGCGTCCGCGTCGACGTCACCCTCACCGCCGCGGCGGACAGCGACGCCGCGAAGGACACCGTGGCGCGCCTGCGCACCGGCCTGCACGCCGTGCCCGGCGCGGACGCCCTCGTCGGCGGCTACACCGCCCAGCAGTACGACACCCTGCGCACCGCCGAACGCGACCGCGCACTGATCGTCCCGGTCGTCCTCGCCGTCATCCTCCTCATCCTGGTCGGCCTGCTGCGGTCCCTGCTGCTGCCGGTGCTGCTGGTCGCCACGGTGGCCCTGAACTTCCTTGCCACGCTGGGCGTCTCAGCGCTCGTCTTCCAGCACGTGTTCGGGTTCACCGGCACCGACCCGTCCGTGCCCCTGTACGGCTTCGTGTTCCTGGTCGCCCTGGGCGTCGACTACAACATCTTCCTGATGTCCCGGGTCCGCGAGGAGTCCCTGCGGCACGGGGTTCGCGAGGGCGTGCTTCGAGGGCTGGTCACCACGGGCGGCGTCATCACCTCCGCGGGCGTCGTGCTCGCCGCGACCTTCGCCGCGCTCGGCGTCATCCCGCTGGCCTTCCTCGCCCAGATCGCCTTCATCGTCGCCTTCGGTGTCCTCCTCGACACCCTCGTGGTGCGCTCGCTGCTGGTGCCGGCGCTGGTCCGGGACATCGGGGAACGCGCGTGGTGGCCGAGCCGCATGAGCGGCGGGGCGCCCCCGCGGGAGCAGCGGGCGCCCCTGGCGGAGGCGTCGGTGCTCCCGGCCGACGGCGGCTGACGGGTCACGCCTCGGCGCGGCTGTCCAACTCGCCGACTCAACAGGGCGCGAATTCCGGCCCGCAGCATCGAGGTGGACACGGACCTGTTCCGTCCCGAGCGCCACACGCGGGGCTCCGGCCTCCCGGTCGGCGCGGCGGAAGGGGCGCACTGTCGGCGCGGGCATGGGGGGACCTCCGGTCGGGGAACGGGCCGGGAGGCCGCCATGCGATGCGGGACGCGGTCGAGGGTACGGCGGCGGGGCGCCCCGCTCCAGTGCCCCGAGGGCGGGACGGTCACCGGTGCGCGAGGGTGAACGTCAGGTGCGTGACGCCGCTGGGCGAGGAGACGGCCTCGACGTCGTAGTCCTCCTCCAGTCCCTCCAGCCCGTCCCATAGGCGCACTCCCCGGCCGAGCAGGATCGGGACGACCACGACGTGCAGATGGTCGATGAGCCGGGCGGCGAGGAACTCGCGGACCACGGTGGGCCCGCCGCCGATCCTGACGTCCTGACCGCCCGCGGCCGCACGGGCCCTCTCCAGCGCTTCGGCGGGCGTGGTGTCGAGGAAGTGGAAGGTCGTGCCGCCCTCCATCTCGATCGGAGGACGCGCGTGACGGGTGAGGACGAAGGCCGGTGTGTGGAAGGGCGGGTTGGCGCCCCACCACCCCTCCCACTCGGGGTCCTCGTGCCAGCCGGGGTAGCCGAACTTGCCGGCGCCCATGATCTCCGCGCCGATCCCCGGCGCGAACCCCCGTGCGAAGGCGTCGTCGAGGCCGCTGTGCCCGCCGGACCCGCCGGTCATCTCGTGCCACCACCGGGTGGCGAACATCCACTGGTGCAGCCGTTCCCCGGCGTGGCCGAAGGGCGCGTCACGGCTGAGGCCCTCACCGGTGCCGTAACCGTCGAGCGAGATGGAGAAGTTGTGGACGCGGGCGAGTGACATGGCCGGCGCCTCCTTTCCGCTGCCGTACGAGCCGGCTCGGGCCGACCCGGTGTGGGACCGATGATGGCCCCCGAGGGCGTGCGGCACCCTCAGTACGCGGCCGACAGTGCCCCCAGATGGGCCCGGCGCACCTCCGCCGTCTGCCCCTGCACCAGCAGGAACATCGCCTCACGCGCGAGGCGTTGCGCCCGGTTGTCCAGGTCGAGGGCGCGCCCGCCGCCGGTGACGACCGCGGCGGTCGTCGCCGTGCGCATGAGGTCGAACGCCTTCGTCTTGAGCGCCAGCCGCTCCTCCATGTGCTCGTGCGGCGCGGGGTGGTCGGCGAGGGCGTACGCCTGCCGCCGCACCTTGTCCAGCCGCAGCCGCAGCCCCTTCGTCATGGGGTCGTCCTGGTCCAGCAGCGCCAGTGCCGACTCGGCGACGCCGAACACGGCCGGTGAGGCGTTCGCCGGTTTGGGCCGGTCGCCCGCCGCCCAGCTCTCGTACGGGGCGTGCAGGGCCACCGCCTCGTCGGGGATCCACAGCCCGTCGAGCTGGAGGGAGACCGTACGGGCCGCGGTGAGCGCGGCCAGCCGCATCGGTGGCGACGCCTTCAACCCCGACTGCTGCCTGGCCTCCGTGAACGCGAACACCACCTCGTCCGCGTCCGTGACGCCCGCCAGCAGCATCACATCGTTCAGGCCCCATCCCGTGTACCAGGGAACCGTCCCGTGGAACCGCCACCCGCCGCGTTTGGGCACGGCCCGGACCGGAACCTGCGGATACCTCCGCAGATGCGCGTACGCCACCCCCGACAACAACTCACCCGTCGCCAGCCTCGCGAGCAGCCGCTCCTTGGCCGGGAGTTCGGTCCTGGCGAGGGTCAGGACGGGCGTGTAGTGCTGGGCCTGCACGAACCACGTCGCACAGCACGCCCCCGCGAGGATCTCCGCGATCTCCCGCGCCACGGAGTTCGGCGCCCCCGAACCGCCGTACGCCTGCGGCGCGTTCACCCCGAGCACCCCCGACCGCTTGATCGCCTCGATGCTGCTCGCGGGCACCTGCTCCTGATCGACGCGCTCGGCCTGCGGCGCCAGCACTTCGGCGGCGAGACTGCGCGCCCGGACGACGAGAGGATGCGGTGACGTGGTCATGGGGGGATTCTCCCCGTCCCCGCACCGGAAAGATCACCTTTTCGCGTCGGCGTCGTGTCTTTGACTGGTCTACACCCTTGACTGGTACAGACCAACGCGGTTGAGTGTGCCACCACACCCCCCACCACGGCCGCCCCGCTCCCGTGGCCGGCCCCGCCGGCGCGTGCGCGCGAGGCCCGTCCCCGTCGTGCCCTTCGGGCCTTCGCCCGGGTGCGGCCGTGCCCCACGAAGGAGTTGATCCCGTGTCGAGGCGCCGTCTCTCCGCCCTGCTGACCGCGCTGGTCATCGGCGGTTCCACACCCATGCTGCTGCCCGCGCAGAGCGCGAGCGCCGCTCCCTGTTCCAGCTACCCGAACTGGGTGGCCGGCCGCTCCTACGCCGCCGGTGACATCGTCCGCTACACCGACGGCCGGGCCTACATTGCCGAGCATGCCAACCCGGGCTACGACCCCACCATCAGCACCTGGTACTGGGAGCCGTACGCCTGTGAGAACGGCCCCACCAACCCCTCCGGGTTCGTGGTGAGCGAGGCGCAGTTCAACCAGATGTTCCCGAACCGGAACTCGTTCTACAGCTACAGCGGGCTGCGGGCGGCCATGAGCGCCTTCCCGGCCTTCGCCACCACCGGCAGCGACACCGTCAGGAAGCAGGAGGCGGCGGCCTTCCTCGCCAACGTCAGCCACGAGACCGGTGGACTGGTCCACATCGTCGAGCAGAACACCGCCAACTACCCCACCTACTGCGACTGGAGCAGGCCGTACGGCTGCCCGGCCGGGCAGGCGGCCTACTACGGCCGGGGGCCGATACAGCTCAGCTGGAACTTCAACTACAAGGCGGCAGGGGACGCGTTGGGCCTCAACCTGCTGGGCAACCCCTGGCTGGTGCAGAACGACGCGGCCGTCGCCTGGAAGACCGGCCTGTGGTACTGGAACACCCAGACCGGCCCCGGCAGCATCACCGGCCACAACGCGATGGTCACCGGAGCGGGCTTCGGCCACACCATCCGCAGCATCAACGGCTCGCTGGAGTGCGACGGCAAGAACCCGGCGCAGGTGCAGAGCAGGGTGAGCGCCTACCAGCGTTTCGCACAGATCCTCGGCACGTCGCCGGGCGGCAACCTGTACTGCTGACGGCGACCCGTCGGCCATGATGTCATGCACCTGACTTCGATTCCGGGGTCCGGCTCCTCTCGCTGCCGGGCCCCGTCCGCGTCCCCGTTCCGACGAAGGGCACCCCCATGCCAAGCCCCCGTACCACCTCGCTCGCGGCCGCCGTGGCGCTGGCCGCCGTCGTGGCCGCACCCGCGCCCGCCGCCTCCGCCGCGGTTCCCGCTCCGGGCGCCTACTACGTGCAGAGCGCCGTCACCGGGCTCAACGCGGCCGACAGCGGGGGAGCGGTGGAACAGCACCGGCCCAAGGGCAACGAGGACCGCCAGCAGTGGACGCTGCGGGCGAGCGGGTCCTCATACGTGCTGGAGAGCGTGGACGCGGCGGGCAGTTGTCTCGGCCGCTCCGGCGACCAGGCCAGAACGGTCGCCTGCACCGGCGCCGACGCCGCCTGGGACATCACCGACCTCGGCGCCGGCCGCCACCGGCTCAAGGTCCCCGGCGCCGAGCGCTACCTCACTGTCGGCGCGAAGCCCTCCGGCGCCAACTACCCCGCCCCGCTGGTCACCGGTGGGGCGGGCGACCTGGCCGCCTGGTACCTCACCCCGGTCACCCCCACCACCGACCCCATGCCGCCCGCCGGGCAGCGCACCCTGGACCAGGTCACGTTCCTCACCGCCCACAACGCCTACGCCAACGGCGTCGACGGCGGCTTCGCACCCCCCTTCGTCAACCTCGTCCCGAACCAGACACGCGGCATCAACCAGCAACTCTCCGACGGTGTACGCGGTTTCATGCTGGACATCCACCAGACCCCCGACGGCGCGATCCTCTGCCACAACAGCTGCACCCTCGTCAGCCGTCCCGTCGCCCTGTGGGTCGACATCCAGCGCATGGTCGACTTCCTCGAGCAGAACCCCGACCAGTTCCTCACCGTGTTCCTGGAGGACTACGTCGACCCGGCCGTCCTGCGCTCCGAACTCGCCCGTGTCAACGGCCTGTCCGACGTGCTGTACCGGCCCGACCGGACCGGAGTGCGCACCAGCGGCTGGCCGAGGATGGCCGATCTGATCGCCGCGAACGACCGCCTGCTCATCTTCACCGACCGCAGCCGCGCCTCCGACCAGGCCGCCGGCCTCACCCGCGACACCTTCGGCGTCATGTACCAGAAGGAGTGGACCGTCGAGAACTACTGGTCCATGGGTGGCGGCATCGGCTCCTCCGACTGGTCCTGCTACAGCCGCTGGTACGACGCGAACACCAACATCCCGCTCACCCGCACCGAGTCCGCGTTCAAGCCGCTGTTCGTCATGAACCACTTCCGCGACGTCGGCATCACCGGCACCGCCACCAACGACAACGCGAAGCTGGCCGACCGTGCCCAGCGCTTCTGCCAGCCGGCCGCCCGCAAGAAGCCGAACTTCCTCGCGGTCGACCACTACAACCTGGGCAACGCGGCATCGGCGGTGACGACCCTGAACACCTACACCTATCCGTAGGCTGGGAGCACCTCACCGCCGGAACCCGTGGGCGGACGAGCGGTGACACACGCACGGCGGGGCGCCGGAGCGCAAAGCGGCACCAAGCGGTTCATATAGGCTGCCTGTTCTGCCCCTGCCGTTCGTCACCACTCGGGAGAGTCATCCGTGAGCGTAGCCACCGCCCACTCCGCGTCGGCCGTACCGCCCGCCGACGAGACGCCGGCGAGCGCGGGAGCGTCGGCGCGGGACGAGGGAATCTGGGTCGAGCCGGGCGCAGCCGAAGTCGACGCCCGGCCGGACGAGGCCCACGACGAGGGCCCGTCGCAGACCCCCGCCGGCCTGGTGCCGGCCCAGGCCCCGGGCGACGTCACCGCTGCCACCGCCACGCCGGACGCCGAAGGGGTCGAGAGGGCCGAGGGTGCCGAGGGTGCCGGGGACGTCGTGGACGGGCAAGTCGCCCGTGACGCCCATGACTTCGGCGTCTACGCGCGCACCGGCGGCTGGGCGTTCGCGCTGAAGGTGGCGCGGAGCGTGCGACCCGGCGGGGAACTGCCCGGGGAGACGGCGAAGGTGTCCGCCAAGCGGTTCGCCGAGCTGGCCGGCTGTTCGGCGGAGCGGGTCATGCGCTATTACAAGGCATGGGACAAGGCAGCCGACGACGGCATGGTGCCGCACTTCGAAGCGCTCGCTCCCGGCGCCGAGATCGACCTGCCCGACTCGGACGTCTGGCTCTCGTACTACAGCTCCCGCTCCAGCGCGACCTCCGACCGGGGCACCGCCATCACCGCGGCCGCCGAGGCCGAGGGCATCCGCCCCACCAAGGCCCTGGAGGTCGCCGAGAACCCCACCGCGCTGCGCGCCGCGATCCTCGCCGACCCCTCCACCGCCCAGGCGGCCCGCACCGCTCTCCTCGACCGGCTCAAGGAGGACCCGTCCCTCCAGACGGAACTCGCCCGTGACATCGCCCGCACGGAGGAGCTGAAGAAGGCGGTCGCCAGCGAGACCCAGGCCGCGACCCGCATCGGGTACGTGCGGCAGATCGTGGAGAACGGCCAGGTCAAGACCCCCGCCGGACAGGTCATCGACGCCCCCGCCGAACTGCGCGCCGAGGCCGAGCGTCACCTCTCCCTCATCGACGAGCTGGACGACGACGAGGACACCGGCGAGTGGGCGACGGAGGCGTACGACACCGTCAAGGAACTGGTCGTCCAGACCGTGGAGTCCAACCCCGAGCTGCGGGTCCAGGAACGCCGCACGAAGTTCTACAGCAGCCTCCAGAAGGCGACCAAGGTCTTCGAGGAGCTGACCCTCGACGACGCCGTGGACCTCGACGCGATCTACGAGGACGACATGCTCCAGCGTCTGGAGGAACTCCAGGAGGCGCTCAGCACCTGCATCGCGGCCCTCCGCAAGGCGTCGCCGGGCGACTGACCCGGGCGTTCCGGCCGGTGAGGCCCCCCTGCGTCCGCAGGGGGGCCTTCGTCGTGCACGCCGGTTGCCGTCCGGCAGGTGTTACGTATAACCTCCCGGGAACCCCGAGCGAACCTCGGCAGATGACCGCACCGCCCCGCGCGTGAACCGCGCCCCACCCGAGAGGCCCTTCGATGAGACGCGTCGCCCTGGTCACCCTCGTGGTCGACGACTACGACGAGGCCGTCCGCTTCTACACCGAGGCGCTCGGCTTCCGGCTCGTCGAGGACGCCCCGAGGCCCGACGGCAGCCGCTGGGTCGTCGTCGAGCCGGGCACCGCGGGCGCGGGCACCGGACTGCTGCTCGCCAGGGCCAAGGACGAGGCGCAGCGCGGCCGCATCGGCGACCAGACCGGCGGACGCGTGGGCTTCTTCCTCCACACCGACGACTTCGCCCGCGACCACGCCCGGATGCTGGCCTCGGGCGTCAGGTTCCTGGAGGAGCCGCGCCACGAGCCGTACGGCTCGGTCGCCGTCTTCGAGGACCTGTACGGAAACCGCTGGGACCTCCTCCAGCCCGCCGCCGGCCCCCGCTGACCCGGCCGCCGCCGACCGAGCCGCCCCACGGCACGACCGGCGAACCGCCGCACACCCATCGCACACGCACCGCACCACCTGCCGAGGAACGAACGCCATGACCGCGCCCCGCATCGACACCGACACCCTGCGCCGCCTCCCCAAGGTCGTCCTGCACGACCACCTCGACGGCGGTCTGCGCCCCGCGAGCCTCGTGGAACTCGCCGCGGAGGTCGGCCACACCCTTCCCGAGACCGACCCGGAGGGCCTGGCCGCCTGGTTCTACGAGGCCGCCAACTCCGGCGACCTGGTGCGGTACATAGCCACCTTCGAGCACACCCTCGCCGTGCTGCAGACCCGCGAGGGCCTGCTGCGGGCCGCCGAGGAGTACGTGCTCGACCTGGCCGCCGACGGGGTCGTGTACGGCGAGGTCCGCTACGCCCCCGAGCTGAACACCCGGGGCGGGCTCACCCTGGCCGAGGTCGTCGAGACCGTGCAGGAGGGGCTGGCCGCCGGTATGGCGAAGGCGGCGGCCCAGGGCACCCCCGTCCGCGTCGGCACCCTGCTGTGCGGGATGCGCATGTTCGACCGGGTCCGCGAGGCCGCCGACCTGGCCGTCGCCTTCCGGGACGCCGGTGTCGTCGGCTTCGACATCGCGGGCGCCGAGGACGGCTTCCCGCCCGCCGACCACCTGGCCGCGTTCGAGCACCTGCGCCGCGAGAGCGTCCCCTTCACCATCCACGCCGGCGAGGCCCACGGCCTGCCCAGCATCCACCAGGCCCTGCAGGTGTGCGGCGCGCAGCGCATCGGCCACGGCGTCCGCATCACCGAGGACATCGTCGACGGCAAGCTCGGCCGCCTCGCCGCCTGGGTCCGCGACCGCCGGATCGCCCTGGAGATGTGCCCCACCTCCAACCTCCAGACGGGCGCCGCGACCTCCATCGCGGAGCACCCCATCACCGCCCTGAAGGACCTCGGCTTCCGCGTCACCCTCAACACCGACAACCGTCTGGTGTCCGGCACCACCATGACCCGCGAGATGGGACTGCTGGTCGAGGAGGCCGAGTGGACCCTCGACGACCTGCGCACGGTCACCGTCAACGCCCTCAAGAGCGCGTTCCTCCCGTTCGACGAGCGCAACGCCCTGATCAGGGACGTCGTACTGCCGGGCTACGAGTCCGCGCGCTGAAGCAGACCCCGTACGTACGCGGCCTGGCCGGCATGCTGAAGATCGTCGGCCAGGACGCTCACCAGGCGGACCCCCAGGCTGACCGGCGGATCCCAGCGCTCGTCCACGATGCGGCCGAGGTGTCGGCCGGTCAGCCCGCCCACATACCGCAGGGTCTGGTCGTGCACGGCGTCGTAGTACCCGGTCAGCAGGTCCGCGGAGTCCACCCGCACCTTCCCGACCTGCGCCGCGCTGTGTCCGTAACCCGTGTCGTGGGGCGGCAGACCGAGCCCGAAGCGCTTCTCCCAGCCCTGTGACAGCCAGACCTGGTCGAGTCCGGCGACATCGGCGACATGGTCGTCCTGGATCCGGGTGAGGTGCCACACCAGCCAGGCCATGGAGTTGGCCCCCGGGGCGGGACGGGCGTGGAGATCCTCCGTGGTGAGTCCCTCCACGGCGGCATGGACCTCTTCCTTGATCCGGCCGTACGCGTCGATGAGAACGTCCTTCACATCCATACGTCCACCATCGGCCATCGGCACCGCCCCCGCACCGCCCCGGTCCGTCCGTCAGCTGCCGGACGCTCCCTTCGTGCCGATGTGGAAGATCTTGTAGTTGCGGGTCATGTCGACGACGAGCTTGGTCTTCTTGCCGTCGCCCCAGGTGAAGGTGATCCCGGCCTCCGTGTGGTTCGCCGTGCCGTTGTCGGTGACCTTCCACGACACGGGCACGTTCTGGGCGCGGAGCACGCCGTCGGCGTTGTTCTTCGCCTCCCACGCCTTGAGTTGCTTGCGCAGATCGGCCGTCAGGTAGTACTTCCGCAGCTCCTCGGCGAGCTTGCCGCCGTTCGCGGGGCCGCTCTGCGCGTCGATGTAGGCGCCGTAGAAGTCGGCGATACGGGTCACCGCGTCGGACGGCTTGCCGCTGACGGTGCGCGGCCCGCCGGCGGACGCCGTGGCGGTCACACCGAGGCCCAGGGCCAGGGCGAGGCCCGCGGCGAGGGCGGTACGGCGGGTGGTGCGCGTGCTGTTCATCTGTGTTCCCCGGTTTTCTGCTGGTTCGTGGTCGTGTTCGTGTGGTCAGTGATCTTGCGGACTGTGATCGTGTGGCCAGTGGTGCTCGGCGGCGGGCTCAGTGGAGCTTGTTCACGGCCGTGGTCGTCGTCTTCTTGAACGCCTTGACCGGCGCGCTCTTGAAGTCGCCCATCTGGGCCCAGTCGACGACGGTGACGGTCCTGCCGTCCCGGCCCACCGAGAGCAGCTGGACGTCCATCGCGCCCCAGGACGTCCGGACGTGCAGCCCGTGGACGCGGGCGCCCTCCTCGACCGGCAACGAGCCGTAGTCCCGGTACTGGGCCTTGAGGTCGGGACCGGCGTCGACGCGGGCCGCGCACGCCCGGTAGTCCCTGTTCAGTCGGGCGGCGAGGGCCTTGGCCTTGGCGGCGCTGCCGACGACGATGTTCAGCTGTCTGGCGCTGGTCTCCAGGTCGGTGCGGTACGTGCGGTGCCGGGCGTCGTACGCCAGGAGCGCGTCGCCCAGGCAGGAGTGGAACTCCTCGGGCACCCCGTCGGTGACCTTGCCCGCCCGCCAGGAGGACGAGGGATGGGGTGGGAGCTGGGACGCCGAGAGGAACTTCGGCGCGCCGTTCGTCTTCGCCGCGGGTGCCGGTGTGCCGGTCGCGGGTGCCGCGGTCGCCGTGACCGCGGAGGTCGCGGCGAGGCCCGCGGCGAGGAGTGCGGTGAGCGCGCCGGCTCGGGTGCGCTTGGGCATGGATGTCCCCCATGAACGAGTACGTGGATGTCCTGGTGCCGCCGACGCCGGGTGGTCCGTCCGGCCTGGTCGGTGCGACACCAGGAGCATCGGCCGTCACCGGACACGGACGCAACGATCTGGGACGGCTCCCCGGGGGTGGAACCATCCCAGCCCCTCTGACGTGCAGGTATATGGAGTCCTGGGATGCCGTCCCGGGACGGGGAGGGTACGGGGAAAAGTGTCGGCAGCACCGGACGACGTCCAGGCATTCGCGGCGTGGCTCACTCGCCTGAAGGAGGGCACGGACCGCAGTTACGGCCAGTTGGCCCGTCGGCTCCACATGAACACGTCCACGTTGCACCGCTACTGCGCCGGTGACACGGTCCCGCTGGACTTCGCCCCCGTGGAGCGCTTCGCCGCGTTGTGCGGGGCGACGGCGGAGGAACGGGTCGAACTGCACCGACTGTGGCTCCTGGCGGTCGCGGCCCGCCGGCGGGCACGGACGCCGGGGGGTGGGGCAGCGGCTGGGGACGGGGCAGCGGCTGGGGACGGGGCAGCGGCTGGGGACGGGGCCGAGGCCGGCGTTGAACCCGGGGCCGACTCCGAGTCTCGGGGAGCCGGGTCCGCGGTGGTGGCCGAAGCTCCGGAGGACGCCACCTCCGAGCCGCCTGCCCGCCGCCCGTGGCACCGGCGGCGGCGGGTCCTCTCCTCCGCCGGCGTGACCCTCGCGCTGCTGGCCACGCTGGGCGGCTACTCCGCCCTCTCGACCGAGCGCCCCCCGGCGGGCCGTACCCCGCAGGACGGCCCGACACCGGTCGGTACGCCGTCCGGGGGAGACCGGCCGCCGACCGTGTCTCCGAGCCCCACCCCCTCCAACGGCAACCCCACCACCGCACCTCCGTCGGCCTCGCCCACGCCTTCGTCCCACGGGAGCGGAGCGAGTCCCTCACCCGGCGACGACACCGGTCGCAGACCTCGGGCGGCGGCCGACGCGCCGCTCACCTGGACCGCCGACTCGCAGGTCTGGGAGATCGGATGCAGCCACGACTACGTGATCGCGAAGCCGCCCGAACAGGTGCCGCCGCCCCCGCCGCCCCAGGACGCCGGCGCCTGGGCCGCCACCCAGCAGGCGGCGCACGGCCGCAAGACACTCGTGGAGATCTCGGTGCAGGGGCGGTCGTCGAAGGCGGTCGTCCTCAAGGCACTGCGGGTACGCGTCGTGGGCCGCACCGCCCCGGCCAAGGGCAACGTCTACGCCATGGACCAGGGCTGCGGCGGACAGATCAGCCCCCGCTACTTCGATGTCGACCTGGACAAGCACCGGCCCCTCGCCCGCCCGGTCGACGGCAGCGACATGGGGACGCCGATCCCGGCCGTGCGCATGCCGTACACCGTGTCGTCCGAGGACCCGGAGGTGCTGCTGGTCAGCGCGGAGACCGAGACGTGCGACTGCCGCTGGTACCTGGAGCTGGAGTGGTCCTCCGAGGGCCGCACCGGCACGGTCCGGATCGACGACCACGGCCGCCCCTTCCGCACGACCGGGATCAAGGGCCTGCCCCACTACATGTACGCCACCTGGAAGCACCAGTGGGCACCCTTCGAGTGACCGGGGCCGGCTCAGGAGGCGTCGATCGGCGGGTCCAGCAGCCCCAGCAGGGCCCGTGCCGCCGGGCTCATGGCCTGCGGGGGCGGCAGCAGGGCGACCGTTTCGTAGACGGTGTCGTCGGCGCCCTTCACGGGGACGGCGGTGAGCGACGCGCGCTTGTGCCGGAAGTGGCGCGGTACGACCGCGATGCCGAGGTTCTCGTCGACCAGGTCGAGGAGGCTGTGCACGTCGTTGACCTCCAGCGGCACGGTCCTGCGGACACCCGCGGCGGCGAAGACCGCGTCGGTGGTGCGGCGCGGCCCCCAGTCCGGGTGGAAGTCGACGAAGACCTCACCGCCGAGGTCCTCCGGCGTCACGGCAGCGCCGGTGACCGCGAGACGGTGGCTCGGATGGCACAGCACGGTCATCGGCTCACCGGTCAGCGGGACGACCCGCAGCTGGTCGGTGTCCTCCTGCGCGGTCCGCACGGCGAAGGCGAGGTCGAGCCGCCCGCTCGCCACCTCCTCCGCGAGGGCGCCCGAGCCGGCCTGGCGCAGACAGATCTCCACATCCGGGTGCCGTCGCCGGAACGCGGCGAGCAGCCCCGCCACATGCACGCCGGCGATGCACTGCTCGGAACCGAGCGCCAGCATGCCGCGCAGGACGCCCTGCACCGCCGCCACCGCCTCATGGGCCGACCGCACCTGCGCCAGGATCCGCTCCGCCTCCGTCAGCAGCGCCCGGCCGGCCGGTGTGAGCGTCACCCGGCGCGTCGTCCGTACGAACAACGGCGTCTGCAGCTCCCGCTCCAGCGACCGGATGGACGCCGACAGGCCGGACTGCGACACCAGCAGCCGCTCGGCCGCACGGGTGAAGTGCTCCTCCTCGGCGACCGCGACGAAGTGCTGGAGATGACGGAGTTCCATGACTGAGAAGCGTAGGCGCTGAATCCCATCGGATTCTTCTGTTGGACCAATGCCCCCAGGTCGCGAAAGAGTGGACGCCGGTTCCCAGGGAACCTGGTCCCACCGTGCCAACCCCACTGGAGTCGCGTTGTACACCGCACACCACGACCGTTACGCGGACATGCCCTACCGGCGCACCGGACGCAGCGGTCTGAGACTGCCGGCGCTCTCACTCGGCCTGTGGCACAACTTCGGCCCCGACCGGCCCGTCGAGACCCAGCGCGAGATCCTGCGCCGCGCGTTCGACCTGGGCGTCACCCACTTCGACCTGGCCAACAACTACGGTCCGCCGCCCGGCGCCGCCGAGTCCGCGTTCGGCGAGGCCCTCAGGGCGGACTTCGCCCCGTACCGCGACGAGCTGGTCATCTCCACCAAGGCGGGCTATCTGATGTGGCCCGGCCCGTACGGCGAGTGGGGCTCCCGCAAGTACCTGCTCTCCTCGCTCGACCAGAGCCTCGCCCGCATGGGCCTCGACTACGTCGACATCTTCTACTCCCACCGCCCCGACCCGGACACTCCGCTGGAGGAGACGATGAGCGCCCTGCACTCGGCGGTGCAGCAGGGCAAGGCGCTGTACGTGGGCGTCTCCAACTACTCGGCCGAGCAGACCCGTGAGGCCGCCCGCATCCTGGGCGAGCTGGGCACCCCGCTCCTCATCCACCAGCCGCGCTACTCGATGCTCGACCGGCGCCCCGAGAGCGAGGGCCTGCTCGACGCCCTCGACGAGCTCCAGGTCGGCTCCATCGTGTTCTCCCCGCTGGAGCAGGGTCTGCTGACCGGCCGCTACCTCGACGGCATCCCGGAGGACTCGCGGGCCGCGAGCGACAGCCCCTTCCTGAACTCCGACGCCGTCACCGAGGACCTCGTGGGCCGGCTCCGCGCCCTCGACGAGGTCGCCAAGTCGCGCGGCCAGTCGCTGACCCAGCTCGCCCTCGCCTGGGTGCTGCGCGGCGGCCGGGTGACCTCGGCGCTCGTCGGCGCGAGCAGCGCCCGCCAGATCGAGGACAGCGTCGGCGCCATCCGCAACCTCGACTTCGAGGCGGACGAACTGGCCCGCATCGACGCGATCATCGAAGGCAAGGTCTAGCCTGCGCCGGCCGCCCGGAGGGACAGGTCCTGGTTTCGAGGCGTCCCTCCAGGCGGACGGTGCTCGTTGAACCCTCCGCCGAGGACATCCGTATGGGACGGAGGCCCCGAAGAACGATGCCGAGAAAGCCCCGGTCGCAGGGGTCGCCGCAGCGTTTCGGCCATGCGCGCGCTCGCATATGCCAGGAGACTGGCTGAATTGGCATGGTGACAGAGCGTCAGGAGTGACGATACTCGAGTAACAGGCGATTGAGTCATGAACAAAGCGGGCCTCCGTGCGCGCCCATGACGTCACCGTGTGTGACAACTGATCGCCTGATGTGCGCTACCTGCAAGTCAGCGAGGCGAGAACGGGTCCGTACGGCGAGCGGGGCCGGGCGGCGGTCGGCGGCGGTGCGATCGGGGGAGCTGAGGGTGCACGACGAATTCCTGTGCCATGTCACCGCGTACGGGATGTGCGGCGGACAGCGCGTCGGAGTGCCTCTGGGTACGTACCGTGCCCCCACCCTGGCGCTGGCGCTCTGGTGGATGCGCGACCGCGCGTTATGGATCGCCGAACGCCTCGACCCGCGACCCGAGAACCCCACCTTCCCGCCCAACTCCGTGGTCCCCGTGGCCGACACCGTCCCCGACGTACCGAGCATGCTGCGCGCCTGGTCCGCCGACGGCGTCCAACAGGAGCTGGTCGCCGAGGAGTTGGCCGCCGGGAATCTGGTCCGCATCGCCACCAACGACGACACCACCGAGTACGAGCTGCTCGCCGAGTCCGTCGACGCCGTGCGCATGCAGCGGATCGCCCAGCGGATCGCCGCCCCCGCGGCCTGACCGGACACCCGCGCCGACCGGCCCCCGGCCTCCTGGGCCGTGCCCCGGTCGATCTATCGGGCGCATATGGGGGCGAATCGGTAGAATTTTCGGCATGGCAGAGCGGTCCGTAGCACCGACTGCGCCCGCACTCGTGCTGGAGACCGAGTCGGGCTCCACGGTGCTGAGCCCGAGCCACGAGTACCACGTCGGCCGCGACCCGCTCAGCGAGATCGTGCTCGACGACGACCGGGTCTCGTGGCACCACGCGGTGCTCAGGGCACATGTCGACCACTGGACGATCGAGGACGAGAACAGCACCAACGGCACCTACGCCGACGGCCACCGCGTCCGCGAGTGGGACGTGGGTCCCGGCACCGTCATCCGCTTCGGCAGTGTCGAGGACGGGCCACGGGCCGTACTCACCGGACTGGCCCCCGAACGCCCCTCCGGCGTCTTCCAGCCCGCCTCCACCGGCACCTTCCGGCAGCCGACCAGCGTGCGCCCGCTGCCCGAGCGGACCGTCCGCATCGGCCGCGCCGCCGACAACGACCTGGTCATCGACGACCTCGTGGTCTCCCGCCGGCACGCCGAACTGCGCGCCCGCCCGGACGGCACCTACGAGATCGCCGACCTCGGCAGCCACAACGGCACGTTCCTCAACGGCCGTCCCGTCGACAGCGCGCCGGTCACTCCCGGTGACATCATCGGTATCGGCCACTCCGCGTTCTGCCTGGTGGGGGACGAACTGCAGGAGTACGTCGACACCGGCGAGGTCTCCCTCGACGTCCAGGAGCTGACCGTCGCCGTCGACCGCGGACGCAAGACCCTCCTCGACAAGGTGGCCTTTCCGGTCGGCCAGAAATGCCTCCTGGCCGTCGTCGGGCCCAGCGGCGCCGGAAAGTCCACCCTCCTCAACGCCCTCACCGGACAGCGCCCCGCCGACAGCGGCACCGTCCTGTACGACGGCCGCGACCTCTACCGCGACTACGCCGAGCTGCGCCAGCGCATCGGCCTCGTCCCACAGGACGACATCCTGCACGCCCAGCTGACCGTCCGCAGGGCCCTCGCCTACGCCGCCGAGCTGCGTTTCCCCCAGGACACCGCGAAGGCCGAGCGCCAGGCGCGCGTCGACGAGGTGATCCACGAACTGGGCCTCGAACAGCGCGCCGACCAGCCCATCCACAGCCTCTCCGGCGGCCAGCGCAAGCGGGTCAGCGTCGCCCTGGAACTGCTGACGAAGCCCTCCCTGCTCTTCCTGGACGAGCCGACCTCCGGCCTCGACCCCGGCATGGACCGCTCGGTGATGCACATGCTGCGCGGCCTCGCCGACGACGGCCGCACGGTCATCGTCGTCACCCACAGCGTCCTCAGCCTCGACGTCTGCGACCGCCTCCTCGTCCTCGCGCCCGGCGGCAAGGTCGCCTACTACGGGCCGCCGGACGACACCCTCGCCTTCTTCGGCTTCGCACAGTGGCCGGAAGCCTTCGAGGCGTTCGAACGGGACCAGGACCGTGACTGGGCGGGGGAGTACCGCGACTCGCCGTTCCACCGCCAGTACGTCAGCGCCTCCATGAGCCGGCCGTATCTGCCCGACGCGGCGCCCGTCGACGTGGCACCTCCTCCCAAGCCGCAGAGCTGGGGCGCCCAGCTCGGCACCCTGGTCCGCCGGTACACGGCCGCGCTCAGCGCCGACCGCACCTTCCTGGCCATCATGATCGCGCTGCCGTTCGTCATGGGCGCCATGGCCAGAGCCCTCGCGGGCAGCGAACTCGACCGTGAGACCGCCATGAACGCGCTGCTCATCCTGTGCGTCGGCGGCGTCCTGACCGGCGCGGCCAACGCGGTCCGCGAACTGGTCAAGGAACGCGTCATCTACCAGCGGGAACGCGCCGTCGGCCTGTCCAGATCCGCGTATCTGATGTCCAAGGTCGTCGTCCTCGGCACCATCACGGTGCTCCAGGCGGTCGTCCTCACCCTGGTCGCCCTCCTCGGCGTCGACCTCAACGCCCCCGGCGGCGAAGGCGTCCTGCTGCCACCGCTCGTCGAGATCACCGTGGCCGTGGCCCTGCTCGCCTTCACCGCGATGATGCTCGGCCTCGTCGTCTCCGCGCTCGTCCGCAAGGAAGAGGTCACCATGCCGCTGCTGGTGCTCCTCGCGATCATCCAGGTGGTGTTCTGCGGAGCGCTGCTGGACGTGAAGGGCACGATCGTCCTCGAACAGCTGTCCTGGCTGGTGCCCTCGCGATGGGCGTTCGCCGCCATGGCCGGCACGATCGACCTCGAACGGATCGTCCCCGACAAGTCCGACCCGCTGTTCGAGCACTCCGCCGGCGTCTGGCTGCTCGACCTGGGGATGCTCGTCGTGCTGTCCCTGGTCTGCGGTTACCTCGTCGCCCGTCTGCTGCGCCGCCGCGAACCCGCGGTGATGCGGAAGTAGCCGCGATGACGACCCCCGGTTTCCTCCCCACGCACGTCGTCCCGCCGGGCGGACTGCCCGCCTGGGAGGCCCCCGACCCCGCACGCCCCACCGTGCCCCTCGACGCGCTGCTCCCGGTCCAGCTCCTGGACCGGCTCGGTGACTGGGGGCAGGTCCTGTGCGCCAACGGCTGGTCCGCCTGGGTCGACGGCCGCCTCCTGGTCGCCGTGCCCCAGGCGCCGCCGGCCGCCGGCACCGGGCCCGCCCGTACGGCCGACCCCCGCCCCCTGCTCGCCCGGGCCGAGGAGGCCCTCGTCCGCTACCGCACCGAGGCGGAGGCCCTCGCGGCCGGACGGCTCGACGGAGGGACCTTCCGCGACCGTATGAAGGGACTGCGCATCGGTGTCGTCGTCGACGGTGACTCGCTGTGGCTGTTCGACGCCGCGCACGAGCGGTGGGTGTACTGCGACGGCGCCAGGCTGAGCACCTTCGCCGTCGCCGGGGAACCCCAGGAGGACCCGGTGCCTCCGGCGCCCGCCCCGGCCCCGGCCCCCGAGCCGACCAGGAGCCCGGAACCGACCCGTGTCGTGGGGGAGCGCGGCCCGGTGGAGCCCGCGCCGGAAGAACACGGGCGGGCGGACAACCCGCCGGTGGAGCAGCCCGGGGCGCGGGGGCGTACGGAGGAGGCCCGGCCCCGTCGGCAGGGGCCGAGGGACCACGAACCCACCCGGCTCGTGCGGCCGGTGACCCCCGATGAGTGAGACACGGCCGTACGCGGGCCGGCCGTCCGACCTCGTCGGGCAGCGGATCGCCGGGTACCGCATCGAGGGTGAGATCGGCCGCGGCGGCATGGCCGTCGTCTACCGGGCGAGGGACCTGCGGCTGGAGCGGACCGTCGCGCTGAAACTCCTCGCCCCCGAGCTGGCCCGCAACGACACCTTCCGCCGCCGCTTCACCCATGAGTCACGGGTGGCCGCCGCGATCGACCACCCGCACATCGTGCCGGTCTTCGAGGCGGGGGAGACCGAGGGCGTCCTCTACATCGCCATGCGGTACGTCGCCGGCCGCGACCTGCGCCACCTCCTGGACCGGGAGGGGCCGCTGCCGCTGATCACCGCCACCCGGATCACCGGACAGGTGGCCTCCGCGCTGGACGCCGCGCACGACCACGGCCTGGTGCACCGGGACGTCAAGCCCGGCAACATCCTGGTCGCGCAGGGCACGGACAGCGAGCACCCCGAGCACGTCTACCTCACCGACTTCGGACTGACGAAGAAGTCGCTGTCGCTGACGGGGTTCACCACGGTCGGCCAGTTCGTGGGGACGCTCGACTACGTGGCCCCGGAGCAGATCTCCGGCAAGCCCGTCGACGGCCGCTGCGACGTCTACAGCCTCGCCTGCGTCGTCCACGAGACCCTCGCCGGGCGCCCGCCCTTCCAGCGCGACGACGACATGGCGCTGCTCTGGGCCCACCAGTACGACCAACCGCCGCCTCTGACCGAGCGACGCCCCGATCTGCCGGGGGCCGTCGACGAGGTGCTGGCCAGGGCGCTCGCCAAGAGCCCCGACGACCGCTACGACTCGTGCCTGTCCTTCGTGGCCGCCCTCAGGGTCGCCGGGACCCGGCAGGGCACCCCGGCCGGGCACACACCGACCCGCGCCGTGCGGACACCGACGAGCGGCACTCCCGAACCGCCGCCGGAGCCGCCCGCCTGGGCGAGACCCGTCTTCATCCAGCCCTGAGGTCGAGCCGCTCGACGCGGGCCACGTTCTCCCGGTCCTCGGCGTCCGCGCTGGCCTCGGCGGCGAACCAGGCGTCGAGGATCTCCTTCAGCAGCGGTTCCGAGGTCAGCCGCAGACCGATCGCCAGCACATTGGCGTCGTTCCAGCGCCGGGCGCCGTCCGCCGTGTACGCGTCCGTGCACAGGGCGGCCCGCACACCCGGCACCTTGTTCGCGGCGATCGACGCGCCGGTGCCGGTCCAGCAGCACACGACGGCCTGGTCCGCCGCGCCGGAGGCGACCTCGCGGGCCGCCGCCTCCGAACACGCCGCCCACTGGGGGTCGTCCCCCGGGCGCAGCGCCCCGTGCGTCAGCACGTCGTGACCGCGACCGCGCAACTCCTCGACGAGGAGGCGGGCCACGGGTTCGTCCATGTCCGAGGAGACGGAGATCCGCATGCCCCGGAGACTACCCGCGTGCGCCCGGCACCGCGCCCTTCGCGACGACCCCGACGAGGGGCGCGGCCACGGCTACGAAGGAGGCCGCGGCGCCCACGGTCTACGCCTGACCTGCGGGGGCACGGCCCTTCAGGGAGCGGGGCACCGCGCGCGGCCACCGCGCCGTCGGGGTCGCCGCCGCCGTCCGGGGCCCAGCCACCGCCGCCGTCCCGTGGCCGCCACCGTCACGGCCGCCGTTCCGTGGCCGCCACCGTCACGGCCGCCGTTCCGTGGCCGCCACCGTTCCGGTCGCCGCCACGCCGCCACGCCGCCGTACCCCCGACCCCGACGCTCGGCCCGGCACCGCCGTCGGCGCGGCGCTCGCCGAAGCAAACCGGTCATTCGCTTGGCGGGTTGCCGCTCCCGCCGGGCGGAGCCGGAGGATCGGCCTCCGGGACGCGTTAGCATCACGGCGTGATGACGGCCTGGTTTCCCCGACGTATGCGTCGAGCCCGCGTCTGCGCGGCACCGACGGCGCGTCTGTTCGGCCTCGCCGTGGTGCTGTTCGCCGTCGCGCTCCTGCACGGCGCGACCCCCGAGAGCGCCGGGAACCACCTGGTGACCAGCGCGGTCGCACCGGTCACCCCGTCGTCCGCGCACCAGCACGCCGCCCCCGACGTCCACGCGGTCGCCCCCGGCGCGCACCTGGTCGTCGTGGCGGCCGCCATGCCCGGCGGTATCCACGGCGGCGACGACGACCACCGTACGAGTCACCCCGCCGAGCACTGCGCCTCCGCGCAGCTGAACCCGGGCCCCGCCCTCGCCCAGCCCCGCTTTGCGGCGTCGGTCAGCGAAGCCGTGGCCGCCGAGCGCGCGCCGACCGCGCGCCACATCCGTGCGGCGCGGCCGTCCGACCCGTCCTGCGTCGCCCTGAGATCACTGGTGGTCCGGCAGATCTAGGCCCCCGGGCTCCCTCCCGCCCGACCGGCTTCCCACGAACCGCCATCCACCGTCCGCCGCTCGGTCCCGCGTGCCCCGAACAGGGGTGACGCACGGCCGGGTCGACGGGCGCCCGGAGGACCCCCAGTGCCCCCACGCCCCCGCATGCCCTCGTACGTCCGAGCGGCACGGGCCGCCTCGCCATGGCCGAGGCTGCTCGCCGCCCTCGTCCGCGGCTGCCTCCTGATCACGGTCGTCGTGTGCGCCTTCGTGCACGCGCCGGTCGACGACACCCACCGGACATCCGCAGCGCCCTCCACCGTTCTCACGGCGGTGCCGCCCTCCTCCGGCCACGAGACACCGCACGGGCCCCACGACCACCACACGGCCGAGGAGTGCGTGCCGGCCGGCGTCCTGCGCGCCGCCGCCCAGCCGTCCGACCAGCCGCCCGTGACCGATACGGCACCCCTGCTCACCGGCGCCGCCGCGACCGCCGTGTGCCGGCCGGGACGGGGACGCCGCCGCCCGCACCGGCGCCGACGCGCCCGAACCGGCCGCACGGCCCTCGTCCGCACCTCCAGGTGGCGCATCTAGAGCACTCGCCGCAGCCGACGCCCACCGGCTGCCGCGCCAGGACCCACGAACGCCGGACCGGCCGCCCGGCCGCCTCCGCCCGCCCGTGGTCCGGCGCGAGACGACCACCCGTTCCGTCTCATCGTCAGCGAGAGCGAAAGACCATGAAGTCGATCACCAAGACGACCACCGGCGCCACCACCGCGCCCCAGACCGACACCCCGGTCACCGACACCCCGGCCACCGACACCCCCCTCACCGAGACCCCCGCGAACCGCCCCGCCCCCGGCGGCCCCGCCAACTCCACCACCGCCGCAGGCGGTTCGGCGCTGCCCGCGCTCGTCGGGAACACCCCCCTCCTGCGCGTGTCCCAACCGCTGACCCCGGCGGGGCACGGCTTCTGGGCCAAACTGGAGGGCTTCAACCCCGGCGGCATCAAGGACCGGCCCGGCCTCTACATGGTCGAACGGGCCCGCGCCCGAGGCGAGTTGCGTCCCGGCGCACGGATCATCGAGTCCACCAGCGGCACCCTCGGGCTCGGGCTGGCGCTCGCCGGAATGGTCCACGGCCACCCCGTCACCCTGGTCACCGACCCGGGACTCGAACCGTCCATGACCCGCCTGCTCGGCGTCTACGGCGCCGAGGTCGACATCGTCACCGACCCCCACTCCACGGGCGGCTGGCAGCAGGCCCGCCGTGACCGGGTCACCGAACTGCTCCGGCGCCACCCCGGCTCCTGGTGCCCCGACCAGTACAACAACCCCGACAACACCACCGCCTACACCCCGCTCGCCCTCGAACTCGCCACCGAACTCGGGCACATCGACGTCCTCGTGTGCAGCGTCGGCACCGGCGGGCACTCCGCGGGCATCGGCCGGGTGCTGCGCCAGCTCTACCCGGACATCCGGATCGTCGGGGTCGACACCGTCGGCTCGACCATCTTCGGCCAGCCCGCCCGCCCCCGGCTGATGCGCGGACTCGGCTCCAGCATCTACCCGCGCAATGTCGCCTACGCCACCTTCGATGAGGTCCACTGGGTCGCCCCGCACGAGGCCGTGCACACCTGCCGCCGCCTCGCCGCCTCGCACTACGCGACCGGCGGCTGGAGCGTCGGCGCCGTCGCGCTGGTCGCGGGCTGGCTGGCCCGCACCGAGGCCGCCGACACCCGCATCGCGGCCGTCTTCCCCGACGGGCCCCAGCGCTACCTCGACACCGTCTACGACGACGAGTACTGCGCCCGGCACGGCCTCCTCGCCGGGCCGCCGCCGCTGGAGCCCGACGTCATCGGCCGCGCCGACGAGAAGGAGGTCGACCGCTGGACCCGCTGCACCGACGTCGTCGACCCCCTCACCCTGCCCTCCGCGACCCGCGAGGAGGCCGCCCGATGAGGGGCACCCTCGCCCAGGTGCGCTCCTACGACCGCGCCGTCCGCCTGCTGATGGTCAACCAGTTCACCATCAACCTCGGCTTCTACATGCTGATGCCCTACCTGGCCGCCCACCTCTCCGGCACGCTCGGCCTCGCCGGCTGGATCGTCGGACTCGTGCTGGGCGTACGGAACTTCAGCCAGCAGGGCATGTTCGTCGTCGGGGGCACCCTCGCCGACCGGCTCGGCTACAAGCCACTGATCGTGGCCGGATGCGTCCTGCGCACCGCGGGCTTCGCCGCGCTCGGCTTCGTCGACTCCCTGCCCGCGCTGCTCGCTGCCTCGGCGGCGACGGGTCTCGCGGGCGCGCTCTTCAACCCGGCCGTCCGCGCCTACCTCGCTGCGGAGGCGGGGGAGCGCAGGGTCGAGGCGTTCGCCCTGTTCAACGTCTTCTACCAGGCCGGAATACTGCTGGGCCCGCTGGTGGGCATGGTCCTCACCGGCGTCGACTTCCGCGTCACCTGCCTGACGGCCGCCGGCATCTTCGCCGTGCTGTCCGTCGTGCAGATCCGCGCCCTGCCCGCCCGCGGCCGGGAGGACTGCGGGGAACAGTCCGGCGCCACCAAGGAGAGCGTGCTCACCGAGTGGCGCGGCATCCTCGCCAACCGGGCCTTCCTGCTGTTCTCCCTGGCCATGGTCGGCTCGTACGTCCTCACCTTCCAGGTCTACCTGGCCCTGCCCCTGGAGGTACGGCGGATCGGCGGGGACGGCGAGTTCGGCACGGCCGCCGTGGCGGTGCTCTTCGCGGTGTCCGGGCTCAGCACGATCCTCGGCCAGACCCGCGTCACCGCCTGGTGCAAGGCCCGCTACGAGCCGGGCCAGGCACTGGTCCGCGGACTGGTGCTCATGGGCGTCGCCTTCGTCCCCCTGCTGCTGACCACCGCGGTGCCCGTACCGGACCCGGGCATCGGACGGTGGCTGTCGGCGGCCGTCCCGCCCGCGCTGGCCGCGCTGCTCCTGGCACTCGGCACGATGATCGCGTACCCCTTCGAGATGGACACCATCGTCCGCCTCTCCGGTGACCGGCTCGTCGCCACGCACTACGGGCTGTACAACACGGTCTGCGGGATCGGCATCACCGTCGGCAACCTCCTCGCCGGTGCCGCCCTGGACGCCGCCCGCGAGGCGGGGCTGCCCGCGCTGCCGTGGATCTGCCTGTGCGCGCTCGGACTCGCCTGCGCGGCCGCCGTGCACGGACTGCACCGCACGGGCCGCCTGGCCGCACCGCGACCGTCCCAGGCGGTGACGGTCTGACCGACGCACACATCTGACGAACGAGGGGCGGGCGCCACACGGCGCCCGCCCCTTCCCTGCCGTGCCGGGCCCCCAGTCGGACTCAGCCGAGCCCGTCGACCGCTCCCCGCCGCCGGACCCCCTTGGCCAGCAGCCCGCCCGCGAAACCCGTCACCAGGCCCCACAGCGCGGCGAACCCCAGCGCCGACCACAACCGGGGCCGCAGATACACCTCCCCGCCCAGATCGCCGCCGAGATCGCCGATACCGATCACCGACAGGCCGTAGTGGGCGGAGATCCTGGCGACGAGACAGATCATCAGGACGGTGAGGACGAGGGCGACCGCCATGTGCACCGCGTGCTGCCACAGCCTGACCCGCGCCGGAGAGCGGGCCGCCATCACGAACGCGGCGACCAGCAGCAGCACCGCGTCGACCACCACCAGCCACCACACCCTGCCGTCGTACTCGGCCAGCGAGCCGAGATTCAGCTCGGACACGTCGGGACCGCGCAGCACCTGATCGAGCACCTTCGGCATCGGCAGCCCGAACGGACCCTCGACCTGGCCGTCCCAGGTGGCGCCCAACCCGATCGTGAACGCCGGCCACACGACGTTCGGCAGACCCAGCAGGATGACCGCGGCGGTCTCGGCCGCGTGCCCCCGCGTCACGGCGACCACGATCCCGATGACCACCCCCAGAGCCACACAGGCCAGCAGCAGGACGACCATCGCGTACGCCGCCGGCCGCACCGACGCCTGGAAGCGCACCAGCCGCGGCGGGAGCGGCGCCGCCCGCGACACCAGCAGCGCCAGGACGAGGACCCCCGCGAGCCACAGCAGCCCGAAGAGGACGGTGGACGCGATGTCCGTCTCGAAACCCACGTCGGCCGACGTGCCGAGGAAGTCCCCCACGTCACCGAGGGGGATGGCGAACGTCTGCCGCGCGCCGAGCGACACACCGATGAGCGCCGCGAGCCACAGCACGGCGATCCGTGCGGCCCACCCCGCGAGTTCGGCCGCCCCCGCGACCGCCCGGTGCCGCAACGGCCGCAGAAACCCGGCGGCGATCACCAGCGCGCCCGCGAGAGTCACCGAGAGCGGGATCACGGTCAGTCCGGCCCGCGTCTCGGCGATGGCCCCGGCACCGCCGGAGAGCTCGATCGTGCCGCCGACCGCCGTCACCACGGTGGCCGCCACCACCCGCGGGAAGGCGTTGTCCGGCAGGTCCGTCGCACCCGCCGCCCACAGCCCGAGCGCGGCCACCACGACCATCACGACCAGCCCGGCGAGGACCGTGCCGAGGGCCTGCAGCCAGCCGTGCCGGGCGGTCGCCCGCTCGGGCGCCGTCCGCGGGGAACGCAGGGTCTGAGGACTCACCCTTGCCACGCTAAGCACGGCGAGGTCACTCCGCGCGCCGGACGGACGGCGCCGGCTCCGCTTGCGGGCGGAGCGGGACCAGGGCACACAATGGGCCTGTTGTGCGACAAAGCGGCACAAAAAATGAGAGAAGCCGCGGAATCCCGACGGTGGGAGAAGACCCGTGAGCGCCGAACAACCCTCCTCCGGCCGCCCGACCGGACCCCCTTCCGGCCCTCTGTCCGGGCCGTCGCGGCCCGGCCCGCCCTCCACCGGTCCCACGCGTCCCGGCGACCGGACGCCGCAGGAACCCCCCGGCGACGCCTCGGGCCCCGGCGGCGCCGGTGGCGGCCCGGGCTGGACCGGCGGCGGCCCGGGGGGCCCAGGAGGGCCGGGAGGCTCCGGCGGTGCCGCTCCGGGGCCCGGCCGGCCGGGGCACCCTTGGTGGCGGTCCGCTCCCCGGATCGCCCTCATCGCCACCGCGGCCGTCGTCGCGGTCGTCCTGGCCGTCGTCCTCACCCGCACCGGCGGGTCCGGGGGCGACGGCGACGGAGAGGTCTTCCTCCAGGCCGCCGGGAAGTCGGGCCCCGACCCGTTCACCAAGTCGACGGCCACCGACAGCTCCGTCCCGCAGAGCCCCTCGGCCTCACCGACCCCGTCGAAGCCCACCAACGTCACCCGCGCCGTGGACGGTTCGGCCCCCGGCCTCTACGGCGGCACCCGCAACACCGCCAGCTGCGACGTCGAGAAGCAGATCGGGTACCTCCGGGAAGTACCCGCCAAGAACGAGGCGTTCGCGGCCGTCGCCGGCGTCCAGGCATCCGACGTGCCCGGCTATCTGCGCTCGCTCACCCCGGTCCAACTGCGCATGGACACCCGGGTCACCAACCACGGCTACCGCGACGGCGCCGCCACCGCCTACCAGGCCGTCCTCCAGTCCGGCACCGCCGTCCTCGTCGACGACCGGGGCGTACCCCGCGTGCGCTGCGCCTGTGGCAACCCGCTGCGACCGCCGGTCGCGCTGAAGACGACCCCCGAGCCCAAGGGCGACACCTGGCCGTCGTACCGCCCGCAGAACGTCGTGGTCGTCGAGCCCTCGACCGTCACCATCAACGTGTTCATCCTGTACGACCCCGACCGCGACGACTGGTTCAGCCGCCAGTCGGGTGACACCGGCGGCAAGGACAAGAAGTCCAACCCGCCGGTCGACCAGCCGTCCCCGTCGGCGTCCACCTCGTTCTCCGAGACACCGCCCACCAAGTCCCCGGAGCCGTGCCCGTCCACGTCGACCGGCACCGAACGGGACGGCACCGCCAGCCCCTGCCCGTCGTCGTCCTCGGCGAGCCCGTCCTCGTCGGCCCCGTCGAAACCGGAGAGTTCGACGTCCGCACCCCCGGAGCCCCAGCCGCAGAGCCCCGAGACGGACGACACCCCACCGGACGGCGGTACGACGAGCGAGTCGGCCTCCCTCCCCAGCGCGCCCCAGTCGAACGGCACCTGACGGCCAGGGCCTCCCGCGACCGTGCGGGAGGCCCGCCGGACGCCCGCGCCCCGGGCGCTCACTCGTCGATCGCGGCCCCGAACAGCGCACCCGTGTGCGGCGCCCCGAGGGAGGCGGCGTTGTACGTCCACGACCCGGAGGCCGTGACGCCGCCGGAGCCCGCGGAGAACACCCACATGTGACCGTCGCCGGCGTTCTCACCGGGCGCGGCGGCCAGCAGCCCGAAGCGGCCGTCGCGGTTGGGGTCGGTCAGCCGGACCTGGGCGCCCCACTTGTCGCCCTTCTCGGCGGCCCCCGGCACGTCCGCCGAGTTCTGGTCCCACGACTTCGCCCCGGACGAGGTCAGCCCGGACGCCGAGCCCCGCAGCACCCACACGGCGCCCGCGTCCTGGACGGTGCCGATGTCCTCGCCCGCGGCGCCGATCGCCACATCCGCGTAGCCGTCGCCGTCGGTGTCCGCCACCGACAGGTCCGAGCCCCAGCCGTCGCCGGGCTCCGCCACACCGGGAACCCCGGGGGAGTCCTGCACCCACCAGTCCGGCTCCTCCGCCGGACCGCCGGGACCGCCGAGCCGCACCCCGACCAGACCGCCGACCATGGTCTCGCCGTACGCGTCGTCCGGCGACTGCGGTTCGCCGGTGACCAGGTCGTCGTAGCCGTCCTTGTTGAGGTCGCCGGAGGCCGCGACCGGCCCACCGCGCAGGTCCCGCTCGTACGTGAGGCCGTCGGCGTTCCCCGACAGATAGGTGGACCAGCCGTACCCCGGCTCGTCACCGACGCTCAGGCCCGACACGACGAGGTCGGCGAAGCCGTTCTTGTCGTAGTCGCCGGTGGTCAGCGACGTGGGCTCGATCCGGCGGGGCTCGGCCTGCGCGCCGAGCCGCTGGGTGGCCTGCCGGCGCAGCGAGCTCGCCTGGGAGTCGTCGTAGGCGAACAGCTCCAGGTCGTAGCCGTCCAGGACGGCGAGGATGTCGCCGTCGGTCTCGGCAGTGAAGCGCGCGGCGGCCAGCCCGAGGCCGAACCGCTCGCCCGCGGTGGGCTCCTCGGTCTCCAGCCAGCTGCTCGCGGCGCCGCTCAGCCCCGCCTTCGACCCCCACAGGACGGCCACACCGCCCGCGTCCTTGAGGGTGCCGAGGTCCTCGCCGGGGATGCCGACGATCGCGTCGTCGTACCCGTCGCCGTCGAGGTCACCGGACGCGACCGCCCGGCCGAAGCCGTCGCCCGCCTCGGCGGCGCCCGCGACGCCGGATGTCGACTGGCTGAACACGGCCGCACCGCTCGTGCCGATGCCCTTGGCCGAGCCGTACTGCACGGTCACCAGACCGGCCCCGCTCCTGCCGCTGACGGTGGCACGCGGCGCGCCGACCAGCACGTCCTCGTACCCGTCACCGTTGAAGTCGCTGTTGCGGTCACTGGCCCGGGTACTGCCCGGCACCCCGGCGTACGCCGAGGGAGCGGCGGCGATCGCGGCGCCCGTGACGAGAAGGAAGGTCGCCGCCGCGAGTGCGGCCGAACGGCTCTTGCGCATGTACGGCTCCTGAAGGAAGAAACGGCCGGGCAGCGCGGGGGTGTCCGGAAAGGGCCCGTTCCTTGTCCGGCGCCCTGTTTGACACCCAGTGGGGCGCGAGGGTTGTACGACGAGGACGGGCGCGCGTTTCCCTGAGGGCGGAACTCCGCGCCCTTCCCGTTCCGTTCAGGACTCCTAGGCTGAACGGGTGAGCCCACACGCGTCGAACGAAGCCCGCGTCATCCCGCTGCGCCCGGCGACGGCCCCCACGGCCCGCCCGCCCCGACAGCAGGGGACCGCCCCGGTACCCGCACCCGCACCGAGCCCCGCCCCCGGCGCCCCAGCCACGAGGGAACCCCTGTGGCGCGACCTCGTCGGCGATGTGCTCCGGCGGGAGCGGCTCGCCCAGGAACGCACCCTGAAGGACGTGGCCGACGCGGCGCGGATCTCCATGCCGTACCTCTCCGAGGTGGAGCGCGGCCGCAAGGAGGCGTCCTCCGAGGTCCTCGCGGCCGCCGCCCAGGCCCTGGGCCTCGGCCTCGGCGACCTGCTGACCCTGGCCGGGGACGAACTGACGCGCCGTACGGCCCCGTCCCTCGCGCGCCGCACACCCCCGTCGGCAGCGGGCCGCGGAGCGACATCCTCGGCACGCCGTACGACATCGTCCACCGGCTCCCCGCACAACGGCCTCTGCCTGGTGGCCTGATCGGGCGGCCGTCGGGCCCTCACACCACCCGGCGGCGCAACACCTCGTCCGCGAGCCCGTACGCCACGGCCTCCGCCGCGGTGAACACCTTGTCCCGGTCCATGTCGGCGCGCAGGTCCGCCACGTCATGGCGGGTGTGCCGGGCCAGCACCTCCTCGACCTGCGCCCGGATCCGGGCCATCTCCTTGGCCTGGAGGGCGAGGTCCGACACCGTCCCGCGGCTGCCTCCGCTGGCCGGCTGCCCCAGCAGCACCCGCGCGTGCTCCAGCACGTACCGCCGCCCGGCGTCCCCGCCCGCGAGCAGCACCGCCGCCGTGGACGCCGCCTGCCCCACGCAGACCGTCGAGATCGGCGCCCGCACGTACGACATCGTGTCGTAGATCGCCATCAGCGAAGTGAACGAGCCGCCCGGCGAGTTGATGTAGATCGCGATCTCGCGCTCCGGAGCCGACGACTCCAGATGCAGCAACTGCGCGATGACGACGTTCGCCACCCCGTCGTCGATCTCCGTGCCGAGGAAGATGATCCGCTCGGACAGCAGCCTGCTGTACACGTCGTACGACCGCTCGCCCTGCGGGGTCCGCTCCACCACGTTCGGAATCGTGTACGTCCCCATCACTGCAGTCCCATCCGTCGCCGGGAGGCCGGGCGGACGTCGTCGAGCGACTCCACGACCCGGTCGACCATGCCGTAGTCCCTCGCCTGCTCGGCCGTGAACCAGCGGTCGCGGTCGCCGTCCCTGGCGATCGTCTCCGGGGTCTGGCCCGTGTGCTCGGCGGTGATCCGCTCGATGGCCCGCTTGGTGAACTCCAGGTTCTCCGCCTGGATCGCGATGTCCGCGGCGGTGCCGCCGATGCCCGCCGACGGCTGGTGCATCATGATCCGCGCGTTGGGCAGCGCGAACCGCTTGCCGTGCGTGCCCACGGTCAGCAGGAACTGGCCCATGCTCGCCGCGAAGCCCATGACCAGCGTCGACACGTCGTTCGGGATCAGCCGCATCGTGTCGTAGATGGCCAGCCCCGCCGTCACCGACCCGCCCGGGCTGTTGACGTACAGACTGATGTCGGTGCGCGGGTCCTCCGCCGACAGCAGCAGCAACTGCGCGCAGACCCGGTTGGC
Source organism: Streptomyces sp. NPDC030183 (assembly GCF_055573455.1). Lineage (NCBI taxonomy): Bacteria > Bacillati > Actinomycetota > Actinomycetes > Kitasatosporales > Streptomycetaceae > Streptomyces > Streptomyces sp. NPDC030183. The sequence goes on along the minus strand of NZ_JBVIBK010000024.1, from coordinate 2,276 downwards.
GGAGACCTCGTCGACCTGGGTGCCGAGGAACACGATCCGCTGCCCGAGCAGTTGCGCGGCGAGATGGTCGTCGAAGCGGGAGGGCGGGGTGTCGCCCTCCTCCGCGCGCGGGGCGAGCGACGGGGCCCGGCCGGTCATCAGGGGAGCCATGCATCCTCCAGGTGAGTGACGCGGCCACCATGGCCGCCTGCCTTCCACTCTCCCCATGAATCGCCTCTCACCTGGGCTTTCTCTGCCCGCGGCAGATTCGCCGAGAGCAGAGTGCCGCCGGTTTCGCGGCGTGCCGCCCCGACTCGTGCCCGTGCCGCCGATGAGTTTCCGCAGCAGGATCGGTCGAAGGGATGACGACACCCCCCGCCCGAGGAGGCGCACATGTCCAGCGACGGTTTCACCACCTGCCTGTGGTTCGACGGCCAGGCCGAGGAAGCGGCCGCCCACTACGTCTCGGTCTTCAAGAACTCCCGCCTGGGCCGGGTCATCCACACCCCCGAGGGAGCTCCGCGCCCGGCGGGCTCCGTCCTCACCGTGGAGTTCGAGGCCAACGGCCAGCGGTTCGTCGCTCTCAACGGCGGCCCGCAGTTCACGTTCACCGAGGCCATCTCCTTCCAGATCCTCTGCGAGGACCAGGACGAGGTCGACCACTACTGGGCCAGGCTGACCGAGGGCGGCGGCGAGCCGGGCCCGTGCGGCTGGCTCAAGGACCGCTTCGGGGTGTCCTGGCAGGTCATCCCCCGCCGGCTCATGGAAATGATCGGCGACCCCGATCCCCAGCGGGCGGCCCGCGCGAACGCGGCGATGCTGTCGATGGGCAAGCTCGACATCGCGGCCCTGGAGAAGGCGTACGCCGGCGAGTAGTGCCCTCACCCCGGTGGGTGGTCCCGGCCAGAGGACCTCCCACCAGGGCACACACGAGATCCTCGCTGATCGTTCACTTACCTTGGGTAGCGGCGTTCAAGGGGGCCGATGAGGCTTTCCTGTGCACCACCCGTCACCGGAGGAACAGTGAACGTCTCCCTCAGCACCTGGCTGCTCACCGTCGCGGCCCTGTGCGTGCTGGTCGCCGTCGACTTCTTCATCGGCCGCAAACCCCATGACGTGTCGATCAAGGAAGCCGGAATCTGGTCGGCCGTCTGGGTCGCCCTGGCCGTCGCGTTCGGGCTCGGTCTGCTGGCCTTCGGCGGCGGAAAGCCCGCGGGCGAGTTCTTCGCGGGGTTCATCACCGAGAAGTCCCTGAGCGTCGACAACCTCTTCGTCTTCGTGCTGATCATGGCGAAGTTCGCGGTGCCCTCGCAGTACCAGCAGCGCGTCCTGATGATCGGTGTCCTCATGGCGCTGGTGCTCCGCGCCGTCTTCATCGCGGCCGGCGCGGCGATCATCTCCAGCTTCTCGTGGGTCTTCTACCTCTTCGGCGCCTTCCTCGTCTGGACCGCCTGGAAGCTCGTCCAGGACGCCCGCAAGGACAGTCACGACGAGGAGTACGAGGAGAACAAGCTGCTCAAGGCCGTCGAGAAACGATTCGGCGTGGCCGACCGCTATCACGGCACCAAACTGTGGGTGGAGGAGAACGGCAAGCGGGTGATGACGCCGATGCTGGTCGTCATGCTGGCGATCGGCTCCACCGACGTCCTCTTCGCCCTCGACTCGATCCCCGCGATCTACGGCCTCACCCAGGACCCGTACATCGTCTTCACCGCCAACGCCTTCGCGCTGATGGGCCTGCGCCAGCTGTACTTCCTCATCGGCGGCCTGCTCAAGAAGCTCGTCCACCTCTCCTACGGCCTGTCGATCATCCTCGGCTTCATCGGGATCAAGCTCGTCCTGCACGCGCTGCACGAGTCGGGTGTCCACGTCCCCGAGATCTCGATCCCCTTCTCCCTCGGGTTCATCGTCCTGGTCCTCGGCGTGACGACCGCGACGAGCCTGTGGGCGACGAGGAACGGCCGCCGGGACCAGCCCACCGACCAGGGCCCCGACCCGGACGCCGAACCCGTCTCCCACCAGGTCTGAGCCGCCGTTCCCCGGCGACTAGGCCCTGTCGTCACATTCCCACCTACCCCGCGACGCCATGCACGCGCTCTCGACGCACCGGGCCCTGACCCGAGTACGTCCAGTACACGGGTCGGGGCCCGGCACGCCGAGAGCACGCACCTGACGCCGCGGGGCCGCCCTTCGGGCGACGGCGGGAATTTGACGACAGGGCCTAGTAGTGCCTGGTCAGGTTCACTCGCCGGTGGCGTGTCCGTTTGATCGCTTGTTCCGTTGGCCTGTTGTGATGG
>NZ_JBVIBK010000023.1:108991-171893 GCF_055573455.1 Streptomyces sp. NPDC030183 | reverse complement strand
CCGCGGCCAGCTCCCCACCCATCACAACAGGCCAACGGAACAAGCGATCAAACGGACACGCCACCGGCGAGTGAACCTGACCAGGCACTACTAGGGCGCCTCGTCCGGTTCCGCCGTGCGTATGCGGTGGCGGGAGGGCCGTGTCAGCCGCTTCGCCACACATGCCGGGATCGCGGCCCCCGAATCGTGCGACCGGGCCCGGTAGGCGCTCGGGGTCTCGCCGACCAGCTCCGTGAAGCGGGAGCTGAACGAGCCGAGCGACGTACAGCCCACCGCCAGGCACACCTCGGTGACCGTGAGGTCCCCGCGGCGCAGCAGCGCCTTCGCGCGCTCGATGCGGCGGGTCATCAGATACGCGTACGGCGTCTCCCCGTAGGCCGCGCGGAAGCTGCGCTGGAAGTGGCCCGGCGACATCAGCGCGGTGCGCGCCAGGGCGTCGATGTCCAGCGGTTCCGCGTACTCGCGGTCCATGCGGTCCCGAGCCCGCCGCAGCCGCACCAGATCATCCCGGTTCATGCCCCCAGGATGGCACCCACCACGGACAACGGGGGGCGCCCCGGACATAACCGCTGGTCAACCCGGGGGATCCGGGATCACCGCGGTGGCGTTCACCCCTTCACGGCGGAGCTGGCCACGCCCTGGACGAACCACCGCTGGAAGAAGGCGAAGACGATCAGGACGGGCAGGACGAGGAGGACACCGAAGGCGAGGATCTGCCCCCAGTCGGGCGGCTGCTGGCCCTGGAAGACGCTCATCTCCAGCGGCAGCGGCCGTACCGACGGGTCGGAGACCATCAGCACCGGCCACAGGAACGAACCCCACTGGGTGAGGAAGGTCAGGATCGCGACCGAGGCGAAGGCCGGCTTCGACATCGGGACGATGATCGCGAAGAACGTACGCCAGGGACCGGCCCCGTCCAGCCGGGCCGCCTCCTCGATGCTCGGCGGGATCGTGCGGAAGAACGTGTGGAACTGGTAGACCGAGAAGGCGTTGGCGAGGAACGGCAGCGCCTGGATGAAGAGCGTGTTCCGCTGGTCGTTGAACAGGTAGAACAGCGGCACGGCCACCGACTCGAACGGCACCAGCATCAGCAGCAGGACCAGGGTGAACACGGCCTCCCTGCCGCGCCACCTGAGCCGGGAGAGTCCGTACGCCGCCATCGAGTTGACGAAGAGGCCGCCCGTCACGACGACGAAGGCCAGCAGCAGCGAGACGCCCATGAACTGCCAGAAGTAGCCGGTGCTGTCGGAGTTCAGGTTGTCCAGGACGGCGGCGTAGTTGTCGAAGGACAGATGGGTGGGGAGGAAGCCGGACAGGCCGTTCAGCACCTCGTCGGACGGCTTGAGGCTGCCGAGGAGGAGGTACAGGACGGGCAGCGCGAAGACGAACGCCAGGACGGAGAGGACGGCGTAGTCGAGGAAACGGCGCAGGGGCCCGCGGGAGAGACCGGTGGCGGTGCTCGTACTCATGGCTGAGTCAGTCCTCGTTGTCGGGCCGGACGATGCGGCGCTGGATCAGGGTCAGGACGACGACGATCAGGAAGAAGACGACCGTGATCGCGGACGCCTGGCCGATGTTGTTCTGGTCGAAGGCGGTGGTCACGGCCTGGTACATCACCGTGCGGGCCGCGTCCTCGTCGAGCCCGCCGCCCTTGACCAGCACGTACACCTGGTCGAACACCCGGAACGACAGCACCGACGTGAGCAGCGCGACGAACACGAGGGTGCCCCGGATGCCGGGCAGCGTGACGTGCCGGAACTGCTGCCAGCGGGAGGCCCGGTCGAGCTGGGCGGCCTCGTAGCGCTCGTCCGGTATCTGCTGGAGCCCGGCGAGCAGGATCACCATCTGGAAGCCGACGCCCTGCCACACCGACAGCACGATGACCGAGGCCATCGCGGTGAGCCCGTCGCCCAGCCAGTCGAACGCGCCCCAGTTGCCGAAACTCACCGCGTCCAGCGCGGAGTTGAGCATGCCCTGCTCGCTGCGGGCGAGGATCAGCCGCCAGATCACCGCGACCAGCGCCATCGGGAAGACGACCGGCATGAAGAAGAAGGACCGGAAGAGACCGATCGCCTTCAGTTTGCGGTTGAGCAGGATCGCGAGGCCGAGCGCCAGACCCGTCTGGAGCGGTACGACGACGACGGCGAACGTCAGGTTGTTCAGCAGGGCCCGCAGGAACGGGCCGGACAGATCGGGGTCGGTGAACAGCCGCCGGTACTGCTCGACGCCGAAGAAGGTGGGCTCCAGCGGGGAGCCGAGGCGCACGTTGTAGAAGGAGAGCACCACGGCGTAGCAGAAGGGCACGCCGACGAAGGCGATCAGTCCGGCGACGGCCGGCGCGGACATCAGCAGTCCGTGCAGCCACTCCCGGCCGCGGCGGGCGCGGCGGGCCGGTGGGGCGGAGGCGGTTGTCAGGGATGGCGCCTGGTCCCGGCCGGACGGCGCGGTGGGCGCGGGTTCCACGGTTTTCACGGGGTCCTCTTCCCGGCGGGGCGGGCGGCGGCCGCGAGGGCGCGCCCGCCCCGGTCGATGGGTCCGACAGGGCGCGTGCTTACGGGATCTCGTAGCCGGCGTTGTCCGAGAAGTCCCGGTCGATGGCGCGGGCGGCCTTGGCCAGGGCGTCCTCCGGGTCACTGCCGCCGTAGACCGCGTTCAGCGCCTGGCTGAACTTCTCCGTCACCACCGGGTATCCGGCGGTCACCGGGCGGGTCACGGCGACGCAGGTCTTGCTGATGTCGCTGTCGCCGCACGGCTTGGCGAGCTGGTCGGCGAAGAGCTGGAGCGGGCCGCCCGGCTTGTACAGCTCGCTCGCGGCGAGCGCCGACTTGGTGGCCGGGGGCGCGCCGTTGGCCTTGGTCATCGCGGTGACGTTGGCGTCGTCGAGGAGGAAGTCCATGAACGCGCCGGCGGCCTTGGCGTTCTTGGAGTCGGCCCCGATACCCCAGGACCACGAGCCCTGCCCGGTCTTCGGGCCGTCACCGAAGTCGGGCAGCGGCAGCACGACCAGGTCGTCGCCGAGGGCCTCGCTGTAGGCGGGGTACATCCAGTGGCCGACCCAGCTGAGGGCGACACGGCCCTTGGCGAAGGCGTTGCCGTCGGTGTTGGGGTCGACGGTGCCCTTCCAGGACTGGAAGGTCTTCAGGGCCGACACCGCGGCTGGGGAGTCGAGAGCACCCTCCGCCTTGCCGTCCTTGAGGAGGGCGCCGCCGGCGGACCAGACGATCGGGGCGAAGCCGTAGGTGCCCCACTCGTTGGCGAGACCGTTGCCCTCCTGGATGTCGAGGACCTTGCCGTCGGAGTCCTTCGCCTTCAGCGCCTTCAGCGCGGCGTCGAACTCGTCGGCCGTCCACGCGTCGTCCACACCCTTGGGGTACTTCACCCCGGCCGCGTCCAGCAGCTTCTTGTTGCCGTACATGCCGAGGCCCGAGTCGAACATGCCGAGCCCGTAGTGCTTGCCCGCTATCTCGCCCTGCGCCTTGGCGGCGTCCGTGGCGTTGGACAGGGTCTTCGCGGAGACGAAGTCGTCGATCGGGGCGAGCTTCTTGTTGTAGACGAAGTTCGCCATGGTCGGGCCGTCGAACTCCAGGACGTCCGGCAGCTCGGACGCGTCGGTCGCGGTGATGGTCTTGGTGTAGTCGGTCTCCGGTATCAGCTTCAGCTCGACCTTGACCTTGTCCTGCGAGGAGTTGAAGGACTTCACGGCGTTCTGGAGTGCCGCCGCCTCGCTCTTCTGGCCCTGGTGGGCCCAGACGCTGATCGTGCCCTCACCGCTGCCGGCCTCGGCGGAGGCGTCGGACCCGCCGCCCCCGCCGCACGCGGCCAGCGCCGCCAGGGGAAGCACGAGCGCCAGGCCGGTGGAGGCCGTACGGCGGAGCCTTCTGCGGGTCGAGCGGTTGATGGAACTCATGGACTGTGCCTCCGTGCGGGACGAGGGTGCGGGGTACGGGGTGGGTTCGAAGGAGGAGGAGGGAGCGGGGGTGGTTTCGAGGGAGTGGGGGGTGACGTCTGAGGGGCGGGCGTGGGCGTGGGCGCGGGCGTGCGGGGAGGCGCCGCCCGTGGGCTCGCGGGGGCCTGGGGTCACTGCGGGCCGCGCGGGCGCGGCGGTGCCGTGGTCTCGCGGAGCACGAGCCGGATGGGCATCTCCACCCGGCCCTCCGGCACGGCGCCCGGCTCGTCGAGCTGCCGCAGCAGCAGCCGCGCGGCCTCCGCGCCCTGTCCGGCGACCGGCTGGGCGATGGTCGTCAGCCCGACGACATCGGCGAGTTCGTGGTCGTCGAAGCCGACGACGGAGACGTCGTCCGGCACCCGCAGCCGATGCCGCCGCAGCGCGCGCAACGCGCCCATCGCCATCTCGTCGGACTGCGCGAACACCGCGGTCGGCGGCCGGGAGGCGGCCAGCAGCCGGGTCATCGCCCGCTCGCCGCCCTCCACGGTGTATTCGCCGTCGGCCTCCAGCGCCGGGTCGGGTTCGATGCCGGCCTCGCCGAGGACGTGCAGATAGGCGGCGCGACGGTCGACGGGAGTGGTCCAGTGCAGCGGCCCGCTGGCCCCGGAGATCATGCCGATTCGCCGGTGGCCGAGGTTCACCAGATGCCGTACGGCGCTCTCCGCGCCCGCCCGGTCGTCGATGCCGACCACCGTGAAGCCGGGCCGGGCGCCGCCGACCGTGGAGGCCAGCGGCACGCCCAGCGAACGCAGCGCGGCCGACTCCTCCTCGTCCGGTATCAGCAGCGACAGCACCGCGTCGACCCGCTTGCGGACCGGCATCTTGGTGAAGAAACGCTTGCGCGCCTCCGCCGACCCCAGGTTGTACAGCAGTACGTCGTACCCGGCGGCGCTGAACACCTGCTCGGCCGCGTCGAGGACCGTGCCGAAGAACCACCGGCCGATGTACGGGGCGACGACCCCGATGGTGAAGGTGCGCCCGCTGGCCAGGCTGGACGCCGAGCGGGAGGCCGTGTAACCGAGCTGCGCCGCGACGGCCGCGATCTGCGCGCGGACCTCGTCCGAGACGCCCGGCCGGCCGCGCAGGGCACGGGACACGGTGGACGCCGAGACCCCGGCGACGCGGGCGACATCGGTGATGCTGACGGTCACGGCGGACTTCTCCCGTCGGTTGCACGTCTTCACGGCGGTGTGAGCTGTGGGTGACGTGACCGTAAACCCGCCCTCGTTGTTGCGCAAGCGTTTGCGTTCAGTTTTACTTGGGCCGATTCTCAAGCGAGACCTGAAAAATCTATGGTCAGCGCACGCGTTTGGGCGCTGCGAGTCGACAGGAACTGTGCATGCGATACGCCCCGCCCGGCCTCTGCGTGAACGACTTCGCCCTGCTCCGCGACGACGACGGCACCTACGCGGTGCTGCATCTCCAGGGGCCGTGGACCACGGAGTTCGACCACCTGAGGATGGAGACCTCCTACGGCCGGGCCACCTCGGCCGACCTGGTGGACTGGCGGCCGCGGGGCACCGCCTTCGGCAACGGGCTGCCGGGCCGCTTCGACCAGCAGGCGGTGTGGACGATGCACCCGCTCCGGCACGGCTCCGGGATGGCGATGTTCTACACGGGCGTGAGCGGACTGACCCCCGAGGGCTGGCCGTTGCAGTCGGTCGGCCTCGCGTACTCCGACCGCACCGACGGCACCGGCTGGCGCCGCCACGGCACGGGACCGGTCGTCGAGGCGGACCCCCGCTGGTACCGCACCGCCGACCGCATGGGCTGGCGCGACCCGTTCGTGGTGCGGGACGACGAGGGCGACGGCTGGGCGATGGTGATCTGTGCGAGCGACGCCTCGTTGCCCGTCGAGGTGAGCGGCTGCGTGGCCCTGGCGACCTCGCCCGACCTGGAGCACTGGACCGTCCACCCGCCGCTGATCTCACCCGGCGACGTCGACGAACTCGAATGCCCCGTCCTGGAACGCCTCGACGACGGCGGGTGGCTGCTCCTCGGCTCCGTCGGAGCGACCCGGGGCTTCGAGTCCTGGACGGCACCGACCCTGCGCGGACCATGGACCCGCCGCGGCCCCCTCGGCCCCACGGGCGCGTACGCGCCCCGGGTCATCCCCGCCCCCGACGGCTCGCGGGTCGTCCTGCACACCACCCCGCGCCGCGTGGGCCTCACCGACACGGGCGAGCGATGCCGCGGGATGCTGGCCCAGCCCAAGTCCCTTGTGATCCCGGAGGATTCGGCGCCGCGCCTGGAGTGGTGGCCGGGTCTCGACCGCTGGCTGGGCGCCGAGACGCACGGCGCCGCCCTGCACGCGGTCGGCGACATCCCCATGTCCGGCCGGCCCGTGGAGATCACCCTGCGCACCCACGCGCCCGGCTCCGTCCGCCCGGCCCTCACCATCGGCTGCGACGGCAAGCGTCTGCGGGCGACGGGCCCCGACGGCACCACCCTGGACGAGACCGTCCTGTCCCAACCCCCGGCCCGTCTGCGGGTCCTGACGGTCGGCGAGTACGTGGAGGTCTACGCCGACGACGTCTTCGCCCTGACGACCCTGTGCTACTCCGGCCACCCCACGCCCTGGACGGCGACCACCGACGGCGTCCCCCACCCGATCCCGACCCGCCCCGTCCACCTCCCCGACCCGACCCGCGACGACGCGTCGGCGATCTGGCCGGGGCCGGGGGGCGCGTAGGTGGGGGTGGCGGTCGGTCGACTCGGGCTGGGCTGGGCCAGGGGCGGTCGGGGGCGGTAGTCGGTCGACCCGGGCTGGGCCGCTGGTTGAGCGGGCTCGGGCGCGAGGTGGGTTGGACGACCGGTTGCAGGACAGGGCCCGCTCCGCCCCCGCGGCAACCTTCTCGCCCCCTCGGCAGTCCAGTCTGTGTCCGGGTGGGTGGTGTCGAGGTGAACGTGTGAGGTCCCGTGGAGCGGCTGACGCATATACCGCGGAGGGCGGGGCCCGTGGCGGACGCGACCGGCGGTGATCGATCCGCCCGGTCGGCCCGGTCGGCCCGGCGCACCCGGGGACTGGCCGCTGCCGCGCTGGCCGCCGTGCTGCTGGCAACCGGCTGCGACTCCGCCCAGCGCCCGGCCGGGGGCACCGGCGGCAGGGAGCGGAGCCCGGAGGCCGACGCGAGCCGTACGGACGGGCGGTCCTCGTCCGGTGTCAGGGCCGAACGGCCGCCCGCCGGGAAACCCTCACGGAACCCCAGGCCCGAGGACCTCAACGGCGACGGCTACGACGACTTCGCCGCGGTCGTCACCGGCGGCAGCCTAATCGTGGTCTACGGCTCGGCGAAGGGGCTGGATCCGCGCCGGCGCACCGTGGCCCCGGGGCCGCCCTCCTCGGGGACCGCGCCCGATGAGACGCGGCTGCTGCGCACCGACCTGGACCACGACGGCTACACCGATCTCGTGCGCGCCCCACACACCGGCCAACCCACCGTGCTGTGGGGCGGTCCGCGCGGCGTGACCGACCCACGGCCGCTCACCGGGGCACCGACCAGCCCGGCCGCCACCGGTGACTTCGACGGGGACGGCCACGCCGACCTGTTCATGCCCGGCGGCGCCAACGGTCCCGAGGGCACCGTGTGGTTCGGCCCCGTCCGGCGCGGAGGCGCCCCCGCCCGCGTCCAGAAGTTCCGCAACGGCCGCCCGCCCGACTCGATTCCGGCGCGCTCCCTGGCCGGCGACTTCGACGGCGACCGGGCCACCGATCTCGTGCTCGGGTTTGACTGGACCGATCCGGAGAATGAAGGCGACGGCGAGGCGGGCGTCATCGGTCTGCAGTATCTGCGGGGCGGCCCGGGAGGGCTGAGGCTCGCCGAGCGCCGCGAGGGACCCGAACTCGGCCTGGAGGGGCAGGCGGGGGACGTGGACGGTGACGGCATCGACGACCTGTACTCGGCGGGCTTCTTCGCGTACCGGAAGCGGCTGAGCGCCGGATACACGCTGAGCACCCCCTCCGGACCCGAGACCGGGAAGCGGGGCGGCATGACCAGGGTCTCCCCGCCGGGCCTGAGGGACGCCCCGCAGTACGGCGGCATGGGCGGCACCGCCCTCGGCGACGTCACCGGCGACGGCCGGGCTGATCTGGTCACCTCGGCGACCGGCGCCAACGACAGCAACGGCGTCGTGTGGCTGGTCCCCGACCTCCGGGCGGCCACCGCGGACGCGGTGCGGGCGGTGACCCTGGACACCCCCGGGGTACCCGGCAGCGACACCCCCGCCGAGGGCCGGGGCCCGACGCGTAACCGCATCACCGTCGTCGGCCCCCTCCTCGACACCGACGGCGACCACCACCTGGACGTGGTCGTCGGCGCCCCCGGATTCCTGGACGCCAAGAAGCACGACCTGGACGCGTTCTGGGTACTGCGCGGCACCGACCAGGGGATGACCTACCAGCGGCACTTCACAGCCACGGACATCCTCTGACGCCCACCGACCCGAGGAGCGGGCGAGAGCGGACCGATGGACGATCCCGGGCGGCTCGAGGAGTCGCTGCCCGTCGACCCGGCGACCGGCCACCCCATCGGCGGCGAGGAGGCGTTGCCGGGCGACCCGTTGGGCCTGGGGATCGCCGTGCCCGGCACCGTCACGGTCAGCGAGACCCTGGCGCGGAGAACGGTGACGGACACCCGGAGCAGGGTCTGAACGGCGCCCCGGCCGACCGGAGTCGGGCCGCGGTCCGCCGAACGCGACCGCACCCGGGCCGCCGTGGACGCCGTGAGCGGCGGCCTGCGGTCCGGGTGCGGACGGAACGACCGGCGACCTGGCAGGTCGCGGGGTCCAAGGCGTGATCGAGGATCAGGCCTTCTTGGTCTCCCAGAAGATCTTGTCGATCTGGGCGATGTAGTCGAGCGCCTTCTGGCCCGTCGCCGGGTCGGTCGAGGCCTTGGCGGCCGAGAGGGCCTTCAGGGTGTCGTTGACCAGCTGGTGCAGCTCCGGGTACTTCTCGAAGTGCGGGGGCTTGAAGTAGTCGCTCCACAGGACCGACACGTGGTGCTTGGCGAGCTCGGCGCGCTGCTCCTTGATGACGGTCGCGCGAGCCTGGAAGTGCGGGTCGTCGTTGGCGGCCATCTTCTCCTGCACGGCCTTCACCGACTCCGCCTCGATGCGGGCCTGGGCCGGGTCGTACACGCCGCAGGGCAGGTCGCAGTGCGCGCTGACCTTGACCTTGGGGGCAAACAGGCGGGAAAGCATGGAGCATTCCTTCCTCGTGATCGTCTTCTCAGGTGGGACATTACTCCCTGCGAGAGAGGTTTTCGCGAGTGCCCCCATGGGCTTAGGACAAAAGTCCGGGGTCAGACTGGGACTGGTGGAGGATCGAACCGGGGAGGTGCCGAGGGATGCCGGAGCCGGCGCGGGACAGCGAGCGGGCACGGGCGGTTCTGCCCTTGGGGGCGGCCGAGGTGACGGGACCGTCCATGGTTCCGACGCTGCGCCACGGGGACCTGCTGCTCGTCCACTACGGGGCGCGGCTGAGGATCGGTGACGTGGTCGTGCTGCGCCACCCCTTCCAGCAGGACCTCCTCGTCGTCAAGCGCGTCGCCGAGCGGCGGGACGGCGGCTGGTGGGTCCTCGGGGACAACGCGTACGCCGGCGGGGACAGCACGGACTACGGGACCGTCCCCGACGAACTCGTGCTCGGCAAGGTCCGGTTCCGCTACCGGCCCCGGCCGGAGGGTCAGCGCTCGCCGTTCGCCGTGGCCCGCTGGGCGTTCTCGGCGGCCCGCCCCGTGCTCTGCGACCGGTCCGCCTCCAGGCGCTTGCGGGCGCGGTAGGCCGCGACGTTGGCGCGGGTCGCGCAGCGGTCCGAGCAGTAGCGCCGGGAGCGGTTGGTGGAGGTGTCGAGGTAGGCGTTGCGGCACGGTGCCGCCTCGCACAGACCGAGCCGGTCCACGCCGTACTCGGTGAGGTGGAAGGCGAGCCCCATCGCGGCGATCGCGGCGTAGCCGGCCGTCGCGTTGGAGGGGTGGTCCGCCAGGTGCATGTGCCACAGCGGGCGGCCGTCGTCGTCCCGGAAGTCATGGCCGGAAATCTGCGGGCTCACCGGGAACTCCAGCAGCAGGGAGTTCAACAGGTCCACGGCGAGCGTCTCGTCGCCGCCGTCCGCCGCCTCGAAGACCGAGCGCAGCCGCGACCGCACCGACCGGAACCGGGTGACGTCGGCGTCCGTGGCCCGCCGGGCCGCCGACTGGTTGACCCCGAAGAGGTCGCGGACGGCCTCCACCGAGGTGAGCGTGTCCTTGCCCCGGAGCGGTTCCTCGCTGTTCACGAGGCGCACGGCGTAATCCGAGTAATAGGCCAGTTCCACTTGTAGTCCTTACGGGGGCACTCTATCGTCGTGGTGCGGGTCAGGTAACAGCTGATCGTGCTTTCAGGGTATTACGGTGTACCGCGAGAAGGGGCTTGCATGACGACGACCACCGGCACCGGCAGCGGAACCTCGTCCGGCACCGACTGGCAGGCATGGCAGCGCAGCTGGGACCGGCAGCAGGAGTGGTACATGCCCGACCGCGAGGAGCGGTTCCGGGTCATGCTCGACATGGTCGAGGCCCTCGTCGGCCCCGAGCCCCGCGTCCTCGACCTCGCCTGCGGTACGGGATCCATCACGTCCCGGCTGTTCGCGCGGTTCCCGAAGGCCGTCAGTACCGGCGTCGACCTCGACCCCGCGCTGCTCACCATCGCCGAGGGCACCTTCGAGGGCGACCGCCGCGTCACCTTCGTCACCGCCGACCTCACCGACCCCGACTGGCCCGCCCAGCTGCCGTACGACGCGTACGACGCCGTGCTGACGGCCACAGCCCTGCACTGGCTGCACAGCGAACCCCTCGCCGCCCTCTACGGTCAGGTCGCGGAACTCGTCCGCGACGGTGGTGTCTTCATGAACGCGGACCACATGATCGACGAGACCACGCCCCGGATCAACGCGGCGGAGCGCGCGCACCGCCACGCGGGTATGGAACAAGCCAAGGCGAACGGCGTCGTCGACTGGGCCGAATGGTGGCAGCTCGCCGCCCAGGACCCGGTCCTCGCCGCGCCGACGGCCCGCCGTTTCGAGATCTACGGCGAGCACGCCGACGGCGACATGCCGTCCCCGGCGTGGCACGCCCGTGTCCTGCGGGAGAAGGGCTTCGCCGAGGCCCGCCCCGTCTGGTGCTCGCCCTCCGACACCCTGCTCCTGGCCGTGAAGTAGGCCCCCGAGGCGGCCTCGCACGCGGAAGGGGCGGTACGGGAGATCCGTACCGCCCCTTCTCTCTCCAGCCGTTTCCGGCCAGGGCGTACTACAGCACCTTGGACAGGAACGACTTGGTGCGCTCCTCCTGCGGGTTGGTGAGCACCTCACGCGGGTTGCCGGCCTCGACCACCACACCGCCGTCCATGAAGACCAGGCTGTCGCCGACCTCGCGGGCGAAGCCCATCTCGTGGGTGACGACGACCATGGTCATTCCCGACTCGGCGAGGTCCCGCATGACGTCGAGGACGTCACCGACCAGCTCCGGGTCGAGCGCCGAGGTCGGCTCGTCGAAGAGCATCAGCTTCGGTTCCATGGCCAGCGCGCGGGCGATCGCCACGCGCTGCTGCTGGCCGCCGGAGAGCTGCGAGGGGTAGTTGCCGGCCTTGTCGCCGAGGCCGACCTTCTCCAGCAGTTCCCGGGCGCGCTCGCGGGCCAGGGCCCTGCTGACGCCCTTGACCTGGATCGGCGCCTCCATGACGTTCTCCGCCGCGGTCATGTGCGGGAACAGGTTGAACCGCTGGAACACCATGCCGATGTCCCGGCGCTTCAGCGCGACCTCGCTGTCCTTGAGCTCGTACAGCTTGTCGCCCTTCTGGCGGTAGCCGACCAGCTCGCCGTCGACGTACAGACGGCCGGCGTTGATCTTCTCGAGGTGGTTGATGCACCTCAGGAACGTCGACTTGCCGGAGCCGGACGGGCCGATGAGGCAGAACACCTCACCCGTCTGCACCTCCAGGTCGATGCCGTTGAGGACCTGCACGGGGCCGAAGGACTTGTGGATGCCCTCGGCCTTCACCATGGCGGTCATGCCGAGACTCCCTTCGGGCGGCGCGCGGGCATCACGGCCGCCTTGAAGCGCTGGACCGGCGTCGGCGGGAGGGACCGGCTGGACCCCTTCGCGTAGTGCCTCTCCAGGTAGTACTGCCCGACGCTGAAGATGCTCGTCAGGATCAGGTACCAGGCGGCGGCGAGGAACAGCATCTCCACGATGGAGCCCGCGTTCTGGCCGATGTCCTGGGCCGCCTTGAGCAGATCCACGTACTGCACCGTCGAGACGAGCGACGTGGTCTTCAGCATGTTGATGACCTCGTTGCCCGTGGGCGGCACGATCACCCTCATCGCCTGCGGGATGACGATCCGGCGCAGCGTCTTGGCGTGGCTCATGCCGAGCGCGTGCGACGCCTCCGTCTGGCCCTCGTCGACCGACAGCAGACCGGCGCGGCAGATCTCCGCCATGTACGCGGCCTCGTTGAGGCCGAGGCCCAGCAGCGCCGTCAGCAGCGGCGTCATGAACGACGACCAGTAGTCCTTGTAGATCGGACCGAGGTTGACGTACTCGAAGACCAGGCCCAGGTTGAACCAGACGAACAGCTGGACCAGGACCGGCGTGCCGCGGAAGAACCAGATGTAGAACCACGCGACCGACGAGGTCACCGGGTTCTTCGACAGCCGCATGACGGCGAGCAGGATGCCGCCGACGATGCCGATCACCATGGACAGCACGGTGAGCAGCAGGGTGTTCAGAACGCCTTCGATGATGCGGTCGTCGAAGAAGTAGTCGGGGACGGCGCCCCAGTTGATCTTCTTCGCCTGCGCGAAGGCGTAGACGATCGCGCCCAGGACAGCGAGCGCGATGGCCGCGGAGACATAGCGCCCCGGGTGCCGGACCGGAATGGCCTTGATGGCCTCCGGACCGGCGGGGGGCGTGTCCTCGGGACCGTCCGTCTTGTTGACGTCAACAGTCACGGGTGGTGCCTTTCAGTGCCGAGACGGAGATCAGGAGCCGCCGTTGATCTTGGCCTCGGTGACGGCGCCGTCCTCGACGCCCCACTTGCTGATGATCTTCTTGTACTCGCCGTTGTCGATGATCGCCTGGACCGCGGCCTGCAGGGCGTCCCGCAGCTCGGTGTTGTCCTTGGCGACGGCGATGCCGTACGGGCCGGCCTCGACCTGGTCGCCGACGATCTGGAAGTACTTGCCGCCGCCCGAGGTCTTCACGGAGTACGCGGCGACCGGGTAGTCGGCGGAGACGACGTCCGCGCCCTTGGAGCGCATCCGGGTCTCGGCCTCCGGGTTGGTGGCGAAGTCCTCGATCTTGAGGGCCTTGCCGCCGTCCTTCTTGCACTTCTCCGCCTGCTCCTTGGCGAGGTCGTGCGAGAAGGTGTTGCGCTGCACGGCGATCGTCTTGCCGCAGAGGTCGTCCCAGGTCTTGATGCCCTTGTCGTCGCCCTTGTTGGTGTACAGGGAGACGCCGGCGGTGAAGTAGTCGACGAAGTCCACGCCGGCGCCGACCTTCTTGCCGGTGTCGGCGTCGATGCCCTCCTGGCGGTCCTTGGTGTCCGTCATGGCCGACATGGCGATGTCGTACCGCTTGGACGCCAGGCCGCCGATGAGGGTGTCGAACGTGGCGTTCTCGAACTTGAACTCGACGCCGAGCTGCTTGCCCAGCGCGGCGGCGATGTCGGGGTCGATGCCGACGACCTTGCCCGCGTTGTCCTTGTATTCCACGGGCGCGTACGCGATGTCGGAGCCGACGCGGATGACACCCTTGTTGCGGATGTCCGAGGGGAGCTTTTCGGCCAGCGGGGCCGAACCGGCCTTGGTGCTGTCCGAACCGTTGCCGTTGCCGTCCTTGGTCTGGTCACCGCAGCCGGTGAGCAGCAGGGCGCCCACGACCGCGATCGCTCCGACCGCGGCTGTCCGGGAGCGCAGGCCGGTCGTACGACTGGTGGTGCTTGCGGTCATGGTGGGTTCCTCCGGCGGGATGGGTGGAGTTGCCGACAGGTCGATGGTTGACACGCTTCTTCGAGTGTCGCGACCTCGTGTGATTACGGCATCTTGCCATTCGGGCATGTGCAATCAGATGACCCGCTATGTCAAAATCGGATAACGGGTGACCCCTGAATGACCTACGAACCGCTGCGGACCGTGCGATCACGCCGGATCTTGTGCGGAATTTTTCTCTTCCGGCCGGAAGATCTTCGGTGCATCTCAGGATGCGGTCGGCCGTGAACCCCGCACACGTGGCCGTATGGGGCCCTCGGGGATTGGTCCGACTTGTCCCGTCATTCGTCGACGATTCGCGGCGCCCCCAGAAGGCCGCAAATGACCTTCGAGTTGTGACCTTCAAGGTATGAACGGGTCTGGACTCGTCGTCGGCACCGTCCGTCCGGTAAGAAGGTTCCTTACACCCCTCATCCGGGGCCCAGGGCGCGTGTGCGGCGCGCCCGTCGCGTCTGAGCCCATACGTGTCGCCGTACGTACCGGTTGACCTGGGCCTTACGCGGTGCCCGCCCACTCCCGAACCGGGAGCGGTCACCCTCAAACCTTGAAGACTTAAGGGGTAAACAAAAGTGGCAGCGGAGATTGTCAATCCTCGCACCGAGAGCAGCGACGGCAGTACGGGCCAGGAAGGCAACGGGGAGCCCCTCAATTCCCTGGGCGCCCCCGACTCCTTCGACCCCGCCTTCGCGCTGCACCGCGGCGGCAAGATGGCCGTGCAGAGCACGGTGCCGATCCGCGACAAGGACGACCTGTCCCTCGCTTACACGCCGGGCGTCGCGCGGGTGTGCACCGCCATCGCCGAGCGTCCCGAGCTGGTCGACGACTACACCTGGAAGTCCTCCGTCGTCGCCGTCGTCACGGACGGCACGGCGGTCCTCGGCCTCGGCGACATCGGCCCCGAGGCGTCCCTCCCCGTGATGGAGGGCAAGGCGATCCTGTTCAAGCAGTTCGGCGGAGTCGACGCGGTGCCGATCGCGCTCGCCTGCACGGACGTCGACGAGATCGTCGAGACCGTCGTCCGGCTGGCCCCGTCCTTCGGCGGCGTGAACCTGGAGGACATCTCCGCCCCCCGCTGCTTCGAGATCGAGAAGCGGCTCCAGGAGCGCCTGGACATCCCGGTCTTCCACGACGACCAGCACGGTACGGCGGTCGTGACGCTGGCGGCCCTGCGGAACGCGGCGCGGCTCAGCGGGCGGGAGATCGGCCAGCTCCGGGCCGTCATCTCGGGCGCCGGCGCGGCCGGTGTGGCCATCGCCAAGATGCTGGTCGAGGCGGGCATCGGCGACGTCGCCCTGGCCGACCGCAAGGGCATCATCTCCGCGGACCGCGAGGACCTCACCGACGTCAAGCGCGAGGTGGCCGGCTTCACCAACAAGGCCGGGATCAAGGGCTCCCTGGAGGACGCCCTCGCCGGCGCCGACGTCTTCATCGGCGTCTCCGGCGGCACGGTCGCGGAGGAGGCGGTGGCCTCGATGGCCGAGGGCGCGTTCGTCTTCGCCATGGCCAACCCCAACCCCGAGGTGCACCCGGATGTGGCCCACAAGTACGCGGCGGTCGTCGCGACCGGGCGCTCCGACTACCCCAACCAGATCAACAACGTCCTCGCCTTCCCCGGCATCTTCGCCGGGGCGCTCCAGGTGCGGGCGTCGCGGATCACGGAGGGGATGAAGATCGCGGCGGCGGAGGCGCTGGCGTCGGTCGTGGGCGACGACCTCGCCGCGGACTACGTCATCCCGTCCCCGTTCGACGAGCGGGTCGCTCCCGCGGTGACGGCGGCGGTGGCCGCGGCCGCGCGGGCGGAGGGGGTCGCTCGCCGCTGAGGCGAGTGCGAGTGAGTTCGGCGGCTCTGTCCCCGTGTTCGGGGGCGGGGCCGCTTTTCTGCCGGCGGGGCTTTGGGTGCCTGGTGGCTCGGGGTGCGTCTCTCGTGGGCGGGTGCGGGTGGTGTGTGGTTGCTCGCGCAGTTCCCCGCGCCCCTGAAAAGCGGCCGGGGCTGCGCCCCGTGCTTTTCAGCTGAAGGGCGGGCCGTAAGCCCGTTCCCTTCGGGGGTGCGGGGCGGTGACCCATGCGGCTCCGCCGTGTGGGCGCGGTCAGCCCTCATCCACCCGCGGATCACCGGCGGCTTCGGCGGGCGCGGCGCGTGTCACAGCGGTGCCCCGTTCCATCGGGTGCGGCGTACACCTATGGTCAGGGCCATGTTCGCTGCCTACGCCTCCCGTATCGACCGTGACAACCCGCTCAACGGACTGGAGTTGGGAGACCGCCCCGCCCCGGTGTCCAGGCCCGGCTGGACGACCGTCAAGGTGAAGGCCGCCTCGCTGAACCACCACGACCTGTGGTCCCTGCGCGGCGTCGGCCTCGCCGAGGACAAGCTGCCGATGACCCTCGGCTGTGACGCCGCCGGTATCGACGAGGACGGCAACGAGGTCGTCCTGCACTCGGTGATCGGCCAGAGCGGCCACGGCGTCGGTCCCGACGAGCCCCGCTCGATCCTCACCGAGCGCTACCAGGGCACCTTCGCCGAACTGGTCACCGTCCCCACCTGGAACGTCCTGCCCAAGCCCGCGGAACTCTCCTTCGAGGAGGCCGCCTGTCTGCCCACCGCCTGGCTGACCGCCTACCGCATGCTCTTCACCAACGCCGGCGTCCGTCCGGGTGACTCCGTGCTCGTCCAGGGCGCCGGTGGCGGTGTCGCCACGGCCGCGATCGTGCTCGGCAAGGCGGCCGGTCTCCGTGTCTACGCGACCAGCCGTGACGAGGCGAAGCGCAAGCGGGCCCTGGAACTCGGCGCGGTCGAGGCGCTGGAGTCGGGCGCCCGGCTGCCGCAGCGCGTGGACGCGGTCATCGAGACCGTCGGCGCCGCCACCTGGTCCCACTCGGTGAAGTCGCTCCGCCCCGGTGGCACGCTCGTCATCTCCGGTGCCACCAGCGGCGACCGCCCCTCCCACGCCGAACTCACCCGTATCTTCTTCCTCGAACTCAAGGTCGTCGGCTCCACCATGGGGACCAAGGACGAGCTGGAGGACCTCCTCTCCTTCTGTGCCGCGACGGGCGTCCGTCCGGTCATCGACGAGGTGCTCCCCCTCGACCGCGCCCGCGAGGGCTTCGAACGTCTGGAGTCCGGGGACCTCTTCGGCAAGATCGTGCTCACCAGCCCCTGAAGGCCCCCCTCCTGAACGAGCGACACCAAGGCCGGTCCGGTACCCCCGGGCCGGCCTTCGTCATGTCAACCAATGTTGACATGTGGTTCCTGTCAACGTAAGTTGACACCATGACCGAAGCAACGGATCTCGCCGAGCGTGCCGGCGACCGCGACCCCCGGATCGGGCTGCGTGCCGTCGCCGCGCTGCGCCGGCTGCTGGAGCAACTGGAGTCGGTACAGGTGCGCAGTGCGCGCAACCAGGGCTGGTCGTGGCAGGAGATCGCCACGGAACTCGGTGTGAGCAGGCAGGCCGTGCACAAGAAGTACGGGAGGCATTGATGTTCGAACGGTTCACGAAAGACGCCCGTGCCGTGGTCCTCGCCGCAGTCGACCACGCGGGACGCGCCGACGCCGACAAGGTGACCGAGGAGCACCTTCTGCTCGCCCTGCTGGACCGCCGCGCCAGCCGTGCCTCGTTCGCCCTCGCGTCCCTGGGCATGGCCGACAACCGTGGCACCGTCGAGCAGGCCCTGGCCGACGCCCGCCGCCGGGGCGGCCTCACCCGCGCCGACGCGGACGCCCTGTCCGAGCTCGGTATCGACCTCTCACAGATCGTCTCCCGCGTCGAGGAGGCCCACGGACCCGGCGCGTTGGCTCCGGGGCGCGACCGGGGGAGGGGGCGGGGCCGGTGGAGGGGACGGGGTGACACCGGTGGTGGTTCGAACCACCGCCCCTTCGCGCGCGAGGCCAAGGACGTCCTCACCCGCTCCCTGCGCCTGGCCCAGGCCCACAGTGACCGGCACATCGGCGACGAGCACCTGCTTCTCGCCCTCACCACCCGCCCCGGAGTCCCCGCCGAGGTCCTCGCCGACCACGGTGTGACCTACGAGTCCCTGGAGCGCGTGCTGTACGGGACGGGTGAGGCCAGGGCGAGCTGACCCGCCGCTTCTCGGCCCTTCCTCAGCCCTCCATGTGTCCTCTGCCTGCTCCCGCTCAGCCCTTCGCCGCCCGCAGTGCCGCTCCGATGTGGGCCGCCGCCGTCGACAGGTGGCGTCGGGCGTCGCGGAGTTGGTCCTCGGTCACCCCGTGGTCGCGGGCGGCGTCGCGGATGTCGTCGCGGAAGCGGTCCAGGAGCCGGTCGAGGTCGCGGGCCGGGTCGCCCGTCGGGGCCTCGTGCACCCAGGCGGGTTCATAGGTGCCCGGAAAGTCCTCGGGAGTGGCCGAGTAGTCCGGTTCCCAGGCGCCGGTGCCCGTGCCGGTGCCGGGCCGCGCCCCGCCCGCGGCGCCCGCGCCCGTCGCACCCGTCGTGCCCGGACCGGACTCCGCGCCCGGGCGTCCGAAGCCGAGGTCCTTGCCGAACTCCTTCCCGAAGTCCTTCCCGAACTCGCCGAACTCCTTGGCCAGTTCCGTCAGTCCCTCGCGCACCCCGGTCGGCCAGTCGCCGCGGGAGAAGTGGTCCTGGACGTGCTCCTGGACCCGTTTGGCGATGCGCTGAAGCTCCTCCTGGGCCTGGGTGCGGGCCCGCTCCTGTGCCTCCTTGGCCTGGCGGCGGGCCCGCTGGGCCTCCTCGCGGGCGCGGCGGCTCTCGTCCTTGGCGCGCCGGGCCTGCTCCTTCCACTCCTGCTTGACGCGGCGCATCTCCTCCTTCGCCACGCGCCACGCCTCCTTGTCGGCCGGCTCCCCGAACTCGCCGAGCGGCCCCTGCTCCCCGGTGCCGGCCCCCGGGCTCCTGCGGGCCGCGGAGGCCGCCGCCCGCATCTCGCGGCGCAGGTCGCCCGCCGCGCCCCGCACATCGGCCCGGATCTCGGCGGCCAGCTCCGCCACCGACTCGCGGATCTCCAGCTCCAGGTCGGCCAGTTCTCCGCTGCGGTCGGCCAGTTCGGCGCGGCCCGCGTCCGTGATCGCGTACACCTTCCGGCCGCCCTCGGTGGTGTGGGTGACCAGGCCCTCCGCCTCCAGCTTGGCGAGGCGGGGGTAGACGGTGCCGGCGGAGGGCGCGTACAGGCCCTGGAAGCGCTCCTCCAGGAGCCGGATCACCTCGTAGCCATGGCGTGGCGCCTCGTCCAGCAGCTTCAGCAGATACAACCGCAGGCGTCCGTGGGCGAAGACGGGGGGCATGTCAGAGCACCTTCTTGTCGGTCGTGCTGGGGCTCGTGCCGTCCGCCTGGCCGCCGGACGAGGAGCCGGGCGAGCCGGGCGAGGAGCCGGTGAGGCCGTCGGACGGCTCGGCGGTGTCGGCGGTCGCATTGTCGGTCATGGCATCGGACCGCTTGTCCGGCGGGGTGTCCGGCGTGGCCTCGCCGGGCGACGCGCCGACGGCCGGCGTCATGTCGTCACCGGCGCCGGTGGCACCGGACGGGCCGCCCGTCCCGTCGGTGTCCTCGCCGTCGTCCCAGGGCTCGTCCTCGGCCGGGGGCCGGCGCAGGAGGGCGATGGAACCGGAGATCGTCGTGGCCCTGAGCCGGCCGTTCCCCCTGCCGAGGCGGCCGGTGATCTTGTGGGCGCCCCAGGGACCGCTGACGCGGAGGTCATCGAAGGCGTTGGAGATGGTGCCGCTGGCGGTGTTGGCCTCGATCTCGGCGTCGGCGGGGTGGGGGAGACGGATGGCGATCTCGCCCGAGACGCTGGTGAGGCCGACATCGCTCGGGCCGCCGCCCGCAGGGTCGAGGTCGAGGATGATCGAGCCGCTCACCGAGTCGGCCTTGAGGGTGGGGCAGGACCCCTCGATGACCGTCAGGTCACCGGAGACGGAGCTCAGCCGGAGATCCCCGGTGAGGGCCTGCGCCTCCACGTTCCCCGAGACCGTCGTCGCCCGGACCGGGCCCGACAGGCCGACCAGGGTGGTGTCGCCCGAGATGCCCTTCACCTCCGTACGCCCCTCCACCCCCGAGATGACGGCCGTGGCGCCGACCGCGCCCACCTCCACGCGTGTGCCCGCCGGAACGGCGAGGGAGACCAGCGCGGTGCGGCGCCAGCCCTTGCGGTCGAGCCACTTCAGGAAGCCCTTCCACGGCACGTCGTCGTACGCCACGGTCAGCGTGCCGTCCTTCTGCGTCACCGTCAGGGGCGGGCCCTCCAGGTCCGACACCTCCAGACGGGCGGAACTCTCGTCGGTGCCCACGACGTTCACCGTTCCGTTGACGACGCGTACCTGGAGCGCCGTCACCGGTTCGTCGAAGGTGAGCTTCCGTGGCTCGGCGACGGACCACTCGGACATGTGCTGACCCCCAATGACGAGCCGACCGTGTGACCGACCGGCCTGACCTCATGGCAGACCGACCAGTGGTGTTTGACGCGCCATATCGCGTCTCGCGTAAATCACGATATATCGCGCTCGCGGGAAGTCAAGACACCCGTTCTGGTGATCCCGCAGGATGAACGCGGACAAATCGCCCTAGCGTGGGGGCATGTCGACGGAAAGCACGCCGGGATCCCCGCGCCCCCGACCCGCGCCCGCAGTCGGCGCCCTGCTGCTCTGCCGTGCGGACCGGGAATCCGTCGCACCCGTCGCCCAGTTGCTCGGGGAGCGGATGCTGCTCACGTCGGCCGGTCCGGAGTGGAGCGCCCTCGTGCCCGAGGGCAAGCCCTGGCTGCAGGGAGGAGAGCCCGTCGACCGCGTCCTGACCGGCTGGGCCACCGCGCTCGCCGTCGGCGCTCCCTGGCCCGTCCTGGCCCTCTGGTGGGACGCGGACCGCAGCGGCTACACCCTGGCCGCCGGTTTCCGCCGCACCGTCGGCTACGTCTGGCTCACGAACGGCACCCCGGTCGGCGAGGACGAGGCGATGCGGACGTTCGCCGCGCGGCTGGGCCTGGACCCCGTCCTCGACGCGCAACCCCTGTACGACCTCACCGAAGCGGACCCGTCGGCGGACGCCCGGACCCGCATGCTGGGCCTTCTCGCCGTTCTGGCCCGTGCCGGTCTGGTCCTTCCGGCCGGTCTCACACCGGGCGAACCCGCCGACCGTCTCCGGGAGGTCGCCCGCGTCCAGCCCGATGCCCAGCGCATCGAATGGGCCGGCTGGCGCGGAGCCGTCCGCATGGAACTCGACGCGCTCGAACGCGGCCGTCTGGGCCCCTGGCTGCCCTGGGCGGGCACATCACGGGCCCGCGCCCTCGCCACCGCGCAGCTCCTCGCGGGCCTGCCCCTGACGGCCTGGGGCCTGCGCCGCCGCAGCGGCGGCTGGACCATGGCGGGCGCCCTCCTGGTCGCCCACGGCGCCCTCGGCCTGATGTACGACCTTGCCCGCCCCCGCGACTGATCCCGCCCGCGCTGACCCCGGCCCCGCGACTGACCCCCGCCCCGCGACTGACCCCCGCCCCGCGACTGCCCCCGCCCCCGCGACTGACCGGCCGCGGCCTACTCGTCGTCCTCGTCGTCGAGCCGTGCCAGCCAGGTCGCCAGCCGCTCGACCGGCACCTCGAAGTCCGGGTTCAGATCGACGAAGGTCCGCAGCTGCTCGGCGAGCCACTCGAAGGTGACCTCCTCCTCGCCGCGCCGCTTCTCCAGTTCCTCGATGCCACGGTCCGTGAAGTACATGGGTCAAGGATAAGTGCGGGAAAACGGCCGGGCCGCACCCCTCGGAAGGGATGCGGCCCGGCCGCGTACGGATGCCGTCGAGGGTGCTTACGCCTCGAACACCTCACGCACCAGCTGCTCCTGCTCCGCCTGGTGCCGCTTGGCCGAACCCACGGCGGGGGACGAGCTGTGCGGGCGGGAGATGCGGCGCAGCCGCTCGCCGTGCGGGACGTCGGCGCCGACCGCCAGGTCCAGGTGGTCGATCAGGTTGAGGGCGATGAAGGGCCACGCGCCCTGGTTCGCCGGCTCCTCCTGGGCCCACAGGTACTTCTCGGCGTTCGGGTACTTCTTGATCTCCGCCTGGACCTCGGCACCCGGCAGCGGGTAGAGGCGCTCGAGGCGGATGATCGCCGTCTCGGCGGCCGCCGGGTCCGTGGCGCCGCGCTTCTGCCGCTCGGCCTCCAGGTCGTAGTAGACCTTGCCGGCGCAGAACACGACCTTCTTGACGGCGGCCGGGTCGACCGAGTCGTCGCCGATGACCGGGCGGAACTCGCCCGTCGTGAACTCCTCCGCCTTCGACGCGGCGGCCTTCAGGCGCAGCATCGACTTCGGGGTGAAGACCACCAGCGGCTTGTGGTGCGGGTTGTGCACCTGCCACCGCAGGAGGTGGAAGTAGTTCGACGGCAGGGTCGGCATGGCGACCGTCATGTTGTTCTGCGCGCAGAGCTGCAGGAACCGCTCCGGGCGGGCCGAGGAGTGGTCCGGGCCCTGGCCCTCGTAGCCGTGCGGGAGGAGCAGGACGACGCCGGAGGTCTGCGCCCACTTCTGCTCGGCCGAGGAGATGAACTCGTCCACGACCGTCTGGGCGCCGTTGACGAAGTCGCCGAACTGCGCCTCCCACATCACGAGCGCGTCGGGGCGGGCCAGCGAGTAGCCGTACTCGAAGCCCATCGCCGCGTACTCGGACAGGAGCGAGTTGTAGACGTTCAGGCGCGCCTGGTCCTCGGAGAGGTACATCAGCGGCGTGAACTCCTCGCCCGTCTCACGGTCGATGATCACCGCGTGACGCTGGCCGAAGGTGCCGCGCTGCGAGTCCTGGCCGGCGAGGCGGACCGGGGTGCCCTCAAGCAGGAGGGAGCCGATCGCGAGGGTCTCGCCCATGCCCCAGTCGATCGTGCCGTCCTCGACCATCGACGCCCGGCGCTGGAGCTGCGGAAGCAGACGCGGGTGGGCGGTGATGTGGTCCGGGACGTTGACCTGGGA
Organism: Streptomyces sp. NPDC030183; assembly: GCF_055573455.1. NCBI lineage: Bacteria > Bacillati > Actinomycetota > Actinomycetes > Kitasatosporales > Streptomycetaceae > Streptomyces > Streptomyces sp. NPDC030183. Next base: position 149,008 of record NZ_JBVIBK010000023.1, on the reverse strand, counting down.
CTCGGCGATGCGCTTGACGACCTCGGCCGTGACCGAGGTGTTCACCGAGACGGGGAAGCCGTCCTGCGGGTCGTGGGACGGGGCGGACGCCGGCTGCGACGTGGCCTCGCGGACCTCGGTGAAGACCTTCTCCAGCTGGCCCTGGTAGTCCTGCAGGGCCTGCTCGGCCTCTTCCAGGGTGATGTCGCCGCGACCGATGAGGGACTCGGTGTAGAGCTTGCGCACCGAGCGCTTCTTGTCGATCAGGTCGTACATCAGCGGCTGGGTGAAGGCCGGGTTGTCCGACTCGTTGTGTCCGCGGCGGCGGTAGCAGATGAGGTCGATCACCACGTCCTTGTTGAACGCCTGGCGGAACTCGAAGGCGAGCCGCGCGACGCGGACCACGGCCTCCGGGTCGTCGCCGTTCACGTGGAAGATCGGGGCCTCGATCATCCTGGCCACGTCCGTCGCGTACATCGACGAGCGGGAGGACTCGGGGGCCGCGGTGAAGCCGACCTGGTTGTTGATGACGATGTGGACCGTGCCGCCGGTGCGGTAGCCGCGCAGCTGCGACATGTTCAGGGTCTCGGCCACCACGCCCTGGCCCGCGAAGGCCGCGTCGCCGTGGAGGGCCACCGGCAGGACGGTGAAGTCAGTGCCGCCCTTGTTGATGATGTCCTGCTTGGCGCGGGCGACGCCTTCCAGGACCGGGTCCACCGCCTCCAGGTGCGAGGGGTTCGCGACCAGGGAGACCTTGATCTGCTCGCCGTCGAGGCCGGTGAAGGTGCCCTCGGCGCCCAGGTGGTACTTCACGTCGCCGGAGCCGTGCATCGACTTCGGGTCGAGGTTGCCCTCGAACTCGCGGAAGATCTGCGCGTACGACTTGCCGACGATGTTGGCGAGGACGTTCAGGCGGCCGCGGTGGGCCATACCGATGACGACCTCGTCCAGGCGGGACTCGGCCGCGCTGTCGATGACCGCGTCGAGCAGCGGGATGACGGACTCGCCGCCCTCCAGGGAGAAGCGCTTCTGGCCGACGTACTTCGTCTGCAGGAAGGTCTCGAACGCCTCCGCCGCGTTCAGCCGGCGCAGGATGCGCAGCTGCTCCTCGCGCTCCGGCTTGGTGTGCGGGCGCTCGATGCGGTCCTGGATCCACTTGCGCTGCTTCGGGTCCTGGATGTGCATGAACTCGATGCCGGTCGTACGGCAGTACGAGTCGCGCAGGACGCCGAGGATGTCGCGGAGCTTCATCAGGGACTTGCCGGCGAAGCCGCCGACCGCGAACTCGCGCTCCAGGTCCCACAGGGTGAGCCCGTGCTCGGTGATGTCGAGGTCGGGGTGCTTGCGCTGGCGGTACTCCAGCGGGTCGGTGTCGGCCATGACGTGGCCGCGGACCCGGTAGGAGTGGATCAGCTCGAAGACGCGGGCGGCCTTGGTGACGTCGTCGTCGTGGCTGGCGTCGATGTCCTTGAGCCAGCGGACCGGCTCGTAGGGGATGCGCAGGGCCTCGAAGATGTCGTCGTAGAAGCCGTTCTCGCCGAGCAGCAGGTTCGCGACCTGGCGGAGGAACTCGCCGGAGGCGGCGCCCTGGATCACCCGGTGGTCGTAGGTCGACGTGAGCGTCATGACCTTCGAGATGCCGAGCTTGTTCAGGGTGTCCTGGCTGGTGCCCTGGAACTCGGCCGGGTAGTCCATGGAGCCGACGCCCATGATCACGGACTGGCCGGGCATCAGACGCGGCACGGAGTGGACGGTGCCGAGGCCGCCGGGGTTGGTCAGGGAGACCGTGACGCCGGTGAAGTCGTCCATCGTCAGCTTGCCGTCGCGGGCGCGGCGGACGATGTCCTCGTAGGCCTGCCAGAACTCGAAGAAGTTCAGCGTCTCGGCCTTCTTGATCGCCGCGACGACGAGCTGGCGGTCGCCGTTCGGCTTGACCAGGTCGATGGCGAGACCGAGGTTGACGTGCGGCGGCTTGATGAGGGTCGGCTTGCCGTCCTTCTCACCGAAGGACCAGTTCATCGACGGCATCGCCTTGATGGCCTGCACCATCGCGTAGCCGATCAGGTGCGTGAAGGAGATCTTCCCGCCCCGGGCGCGCTTCAGGTGGTTGTTGATGACGATGCGGTTGTCGAACAGCAGCTTCACCGGGACCGCGCGCACGGACGTGGCCGTGGGCAGCTCCAGGGAGGCGTTCATGTTCTTCGCGACGGCGGCGGCGGGGCCGCGCAGCGTGATCAGCTCCGGGCCCTCGGCGGGAGCGGCCGGTGCGGCCTGCTTCGCGGGGGCGGCGGCCGCCTTCGCCGGCGTGGCGGCCGCGGGCTTCGCGGCGGCCGGGGCCGGGGCAGCGGCGGCGGGCTTCGGAGCGGCCGGAGTGGGCGCGGCCGGAGCCGCGGGAGCGGCCTGGGCCGGGGCGGTGGGCGCCGCGGGCGTGGTGGTCGCCGGGGCCCCCTTCGCCGCAGTACCCGCCGGAGCCGAGGCGGCGGCGGCCCCCGGCTTGTAGTCGGCGAAGAAGTCCCACCAGGCTCGGTCTACCGAATTCGGGTCCTGGAGGTACTGCTGATAGATCTCGTCGACGAGCCACTCGTTCGGACCGAAGGCCGCGGCGGGGTTCTTACCCGCTTGGTCTGCGTCGGTCGAGATGCTCGAGTTACTGGGGGACTGTGGCGACACGGCGGCAACCGCCCTCTTCCGCTTCACAAGGTGATGGACAGCGGGAATAAAGGCTACGCCTCCGTGGCCGGGAAGGTCAGGTCGAGCCCCTTCATCGTCGCGTAAGTCACATCGGAGCGCGTGTTTCGGGGCTGGAAATGGCGGGAAACAAGCGGGGTTCCGGTCCGGAAAGGGTGAGGTGAGCGCCGATCGGGCATGCGTCGGCCGGGGCCTGCGGCGATGAACGCGCGGCCCGCTCCGTGAACGCACCTGATCACACGTGTCCGCCGGCGCGGATCGAACGTGGATCTTGTGGCTCCGGTTCGAACTTTACGTCAACTTGGCAGAGATGTAAGCCCTGGGAGGATGAGCGAAATCTGGCAAGGGGGAGGGGATTCGGCCACGGTCTGGTGGGTACCGACTTCGGGGCCGCCGCCCCGGGCCCCGCGACGCTGGGGCCGACGGTGCGTGTGTGTCCTGCGGGTGCGCTGTGGCTTGTCGCGCAGCTCCCCGCGCCCCTGGAACTCGTCGCACAGTTCCCCGCACAGTTCCCCGCGCCCCTGACCTGGAAGGCACCGAGCGCGCCCCATGTCCGCGAGGGCCGCGGAGGACTCGCGAGCGACCACGGCTGCGCCGGAGGGGGCCGACCACCGCAACCCGTGAACTCCGCCGCGGCGGAGCCCTACGGCTGGGGTGAGCGGGTGGGGGGTGCTCCCGGCAGGGCCACCTGGATGCGGCAGCCCTTGGGAGACTCGGCGACCCCGATGCGGCCGCCGTGGAGGTCGACGGCCCAGCGGGCGATGGCGAGGCCGAGGCCGGTGCCGCCGTCGCTGCCGGGGCCGTGGGGGCGGCTCACCGCACCCCGGTTGAAGCGTTCGAAGACCCGGTGCCACTCCGACTCGGGGATGCCGGGACCCTCGTCCAGCACTTCGAGGTCCAGCGACTCCGGCGTGGGCCCCCGGCGGGCCCGCACGGTGACACGACCGTGCGGAGGGCTGTGCTTGACCGCGTTGTCGATGAGGTTGGCGACCACCTGGTGGATGCGCTCGGGGTCCGCGTGCGCGGTCAGCTCCGGGGGATGGACGTCGAGGTGGAGGTGGACGTCCTTGCGGGTGTGGCTGCCGGAGCCGGAGGCCATGCCCCCGCGCGCGCTGGCGACCATCTGGGTCTCCTTGAGGACCCCGGACAGGTACGGCCACACCTCGAAACGGCGTTTGCGGAGCGGGACGACGCCATGGTCGAGGCGGGAGAGGTCGAGCAGCGTCTCGACCAGCCGGCCCAGCCGCTCCGTCTGCTTCAGCGCCGTACGCATCGTCTCGGGGTCGGCGGTCGCGATGCCGTCCACGATGTTCTCCAGGACGGCCCGCAGCCCCGCGATGGGGGTGCGGAGCTCGTGCGAGACGTTCGCCACAAGCTCCTTGCGCTGCCGGTCCTGGGCCTCCAGCTCGTCGGCCATCAGATTGATCGTGTGGGCCAGGTCGCCCAGCTCGTCCCGGCGGTTCTCGCTGACCCGCCGGGTGTAGTCGCCGCGCGAGATCGAACGGGCGACCGCGTTCATCTCGTCCAGTGGGGCGGTGAGCGAATGCGCCACGAACTGCGTGATCAACAGTGTGGCGATCATCGAGAACACCGTGATGAAGCGCAGCTCCGTCTTGGTGTGCACGGCGATCATCGACAGACCGGTGGTGATCAGGACGGAGACGACGACGAGCGTGCCCAGTTTCGTCTTGATCGAGAACGGCCGCAGACCTCCCAGCGGTCCCGCGACCCTCCGTGACTGTGCGTCACCGATGTTCCCCGACCGTGGGTCACCGACTCCGCTCATATCGCCACCAGCCCCCTGTGCCTACGCAGGTCCGACGCGCGCGGTACGGGCGCGGCTCAGGGAGTCGGGGTCTCCAGCGCGTACCCGACACCGTGCACCGTGCGGATCCGCTCCGCGCCGATCTTCCGCCGCAGCGCCTTGATGTGGCTGTCCACGGTCCGCGTCCCGGACGCGTCCGCCCAGTCCCAGACCTCGGCGAGCAGCTGTTCGCGCGAGAGTACGGCACGCGGCGTGTTCGCGAGACATACGAGCAGGTCGAACTCGGTGGGGGTGAGGTGGACGTCCTCGCTGCGCACCCTGACACGGCGCTGCGCGTGGTCGATCTCCAGCTCGCCGAGGCGCAGGATGCCCGAGCGCGGGGTGGTGGCGGCCAGCGCGGCCCGCTCCACGCGACGCAGCAGCACATGGACGCGCGCGGCCAGTTCCCGCATGGAGAACGGCTTGGTCATGTAGTCGTCGGCACCGACCCCGAGTCCGACCAGCATGTCCGTCTCGTCGTCCCGCGCGGTGAGCATCAGCACGGGGACGGGCCGCTGGGCCTGGACGCGCCGGCACACCTCCAGGCCGTCGAAGCCGGGCAGCATGATGTCGAGGATCAGCAGGTCGGGCTGCCACGCCTCCGCCGTGTCCACGGCCGCGGGCCCGTCGGACGCGGTCTGCACGACGAAACCCTCGGCGCGCAGGCGGGCCGCGATGGCGTCGACGATCGTCGGGTCGTCCTCGACCACGAGCACCCGGCGCTGTGCGCCCGGGGTCGCCGTCGTGCCGCTGTGGGAGGTGTGTGTCTGCTCCATCGCCCGCCCCTGAGTTGCTTTCCGGAATCCGTGGGGTGATCCCTTGACTACGCATGGCTGCGCATGACTGCGATTGACGCTTGAATGATCGGCGCCAGGCAAGCAGGGTACGGGCAGTCACCACGCCAGGGCTATCCAGGTCGGACCGCGAGGTGCACCACGTCCGGAACTCCTCGGGCAACCGGGATCTCTTCGGTACGCACCTGATGGAACCCGGCATTCCCCAAGGTTTCCTCGAATTCCGGGGAGGGCTGTGCCGACCACACGGCCAGCACCCCGCCGGGGTTCAACACCCTTGCGCAGCTTGCCAATCCGGCCGGTGAGTACAGGTTTTCGTTGCTGTCGGAGACGGTCCAGCCGGGCCCGTTGTCGATGTCCAGGCAGAGCGCGTCGAACGTGGCGCAAGTCTCATTGACGTACTCGACCAGATCGGCTTGGACGATCTCCGTGCGCGGGTCCGCGAGGGCGGACGCGGACAGTTCGGCGAGGGGGCCCGCGCGGTGCCAGTCGATGACGGCCGGTTCGCGTTCCACGACGGTGATCGCGCCCCAACTCGGGTTCGCTGCGGCGTGTGCGAGCGAGAAGCCCACGCCCAGGCCGCCGATGAGCACGCTCGGCTGAAAACGTCCGGCCAGCGCGTCGAGGGCGGCGTCGACCAGCAGTCGCTCCGAGCGCCCGTCGGAGGTGTCCATCAGGAAGCACCCGTTGGCGATGATCTGCAACAGCTCCCCGTGCCGCCGCAGGACGACCTCGCCGTAGGGGCCCTCGTGCCGGTCGATGACTTCGGGTACGTCGATGGTGGTCATCCGTCCATCTTTACGCGTCCCCCGCGCGACGGCGGCTGAATTACGACCGCTGCGCCGGGCCTTGGTGTGTTCGGAGCGTCGACCCGGCGCGACGGGGCGTGTTCAGATCCCCAGACCGTGCCCGAACGGGAAGAGGGGGTCCTCGGCGGCGTCCGGCGCGTCCGGCCGGGGCGTCTCCACCGAGGCCGTGCAGCGCGGGAGTTCGAACGGCAGCCGTCCCTCCGCCCGCGCCCGGCCGAAGGCCACGTCGAGCAACGCCGTGTCGGAGGCCCCGTAGTCGGCGACGAGCGCGCCCGCCTTCGCCGCGATCCCCGGCAGGGCGGCGGGCTGTTCGACGGTGACGCAGACCAGCGTGGGCACGCCCTCCAGCAGCGCGAGGACCTCCCGCTGCCGTTCCTCGTACGGCGTTCGCAGGCGCAGTACGGCCACGTCCGCGTGGGCCGGATCGGCGACGACATTGCCGTACCGGGACGCCGTTTGGGCGCCCACGCCGTCGACGTACAGGTTCGGGCGGTCGGTGAGGGGCAGCAGGGAGTGGTTGGTGAGGACCGTGAGTGAGCGGCGCTGGGCCGTGGCGCCGAGGGCGGTGAACTCGGCCGCGCCGACGGTCTCCTCGGCCCGGTCCGGGTCGACGTGGCACCGCTCGAACAGCCCGAGCAGGAACTTTTCCCGCAGCAGCCGGCGTACGGAGGCGTCGAGGCGCTCCTCGGAGATCCGGCCGGAACGCACCAGCTCCACGACGACCTCGGGGCAACGCTCGCCGACGAACTGGTCGACGCCCACGTCCAGGGCCGTCGCCGCGCGCCCGGCGACGGAGAGGCGCCCGGCGCTCCCGCCGGGGTTTTCGTGCGGCGCGCCCGGGGCGGTCGAGCCGGTGAGCAGTCCGCGCTCGGCGCAGACGACGCCGTCGAAGCGGAGGCGTTCGCGCAGCAGGTGAGTCGGGGTGCCCTGGCCGGAGTCGGACCCGGAGCCGAACGCGGAGCCCGCCGCCTCCTCGTCCGAGGTCCCCACCGGTCGGCCGGGGTGCGGCATCAGCCGCGAGCACCCGGCGTCGACGGCCGCCTCGACCGGGGCGAGGGAGCGGTCCCTGCCAGGGAACGCCGTGATCATGGCGGCGACGGAACGCGGGCCGAGCCGGGGCCCCTGAAGCCCGCGCACATAGGCCCGGACGAGTTCGCTCGACAGGTCGGCGGACGAGCCGAAGGTGCCGGGCCGGTCGGCTGGTCGGAGGGCGGGGTCGAGGTCGTGATGGGCGGGGACCGAGTGGACCGTGTGGACCGTGTGGACCGTGTGGACCGTGTGGACCGCGGGGAGTACCGGGTGCGTGGCGACCCGGAAGCCCAGCGACAGATACTCCCGGCGGACGGTGTCGCCGAACCGTTCCATCAGCTCCGTGTCACCGATGGCGGCCAGGCCCGGCGGCGCGGGCCAGGCGGAGAACGGGGCGGCGGCGAAGGGCGCGCCCGGCTGGTCGGTGAACGTGTGGCGCGGGTCGGTGGACAGGGTGACCGGGATGCCGAGCCGGGTGTCCGACGCGAGCGCCTGGAGCCGGTTGACCCACTCCGCCGTCTCCCGGACGCCGTAGCCGCCCGCGAGGTGGAAGTGGGTCAGGTGACCGTCCGTCACCAGCGCGGTGGTGTCGTACGGCTGGGACTCGCCTCCCTCGCAGAGCCTGCCGTCCTCGTGCGTCGTCAGCGTCGTCAGCGTCGTCAGCGTCGTCAGTGTCGTCACCGTCGCCTGGAAGAGCTGGCCGGCCTTTTCCTCGAGCGTCATCCGGGCCAGCAGGTCCGCCACCCGTTCGTCGACGGAACGATTCGGGTCGCGGTAGTCGGGGGTGGGCATCCGCCATTCCTTGTACGTGGGGTACGGGAGGAGCGTGGGGGGCGACGGGGCCGGTGCCGGCCCGTTTCAGGGAAGCAGCAATACCGAGTGGGTACTAGGTTTTGGCCCCGTGGCCAGAATCACCTGGCGCACGGCTTGCTGAACGGGGGTCGGTGACTCGTGTAACCGGCGGTTCGCGTTGCCGCGTCGTTGGGCTGGGGGAGGGCTAGTGTGGCGCGCATGGCGCGGAACCGGAGCTCCGGGGGGTCTGCCGAGGAACCCGGCAGACGGCCGCCGCCCGCCGTCCGTGCGCCCCGCGGCTCGTACGCCGTCGGAGACGAACGGCGGCAGCGCATTCTCGACACGGCCGTCGACCACTTCGCCCGGTGGGGCTTCCACGCCTCCTCCCTCGCCCGCATCGCCAAGGACGCCGGCATCACCCAGGGCGGTCTGCTGCACCACTTCCCCTCCAAGGACGACCTCCTCATCCACGTGCTGGAACGCGCCGACGAGACCGACCGGGAGCGGTTCTTCACGCGCGAGTTCGAGTCGGCCGCGGAGATGTTCTCGGCGCTCGTGCGGCTCGTCGAGCACAACAGCGGGCGGCCGGCGCGTACGCGGATGTTCGACGTCCTGGCGGCGGAGGCGGGTGACCCCGGGCATCCCGCCCACGCGTACTTCACCCGCCGGTACGCGGAGCGGGTGGAGGTTGTGTCGGACGTACTGCGGCGGGCGGCGCGGGACGGCGAACTGCGGCCCGACACGGACGCGGACGCCGTCGCGCGGGAGGTGGCCGCGGTGATGGACGGACTTCAGCTCCAATGGGTGCTGGCCCCCGAGGAGTTCGACTTGGCGGGACGGTTCCGGGTGTACGCGGAGCGGGTGTCGCGGGGGCTGTCGGGGGAGGGGGAAGTGGGTCCCGATCCGCCCTGGAGAGGAGAGCGAAAGGCTGTCGACTCGCTGTGAATCCCGGTGAAGGTGGCGCAGGTCACAGACATCGGGGTGCCGGGGTGCCGATGGTGGAGCGAAACGGAGGGAGCGCTTCATCTTGGATGGCGTGGAGACCGAGGCAGGGCCGAACCGGACCGACGTGACCGCGTCGGCCGCCGGGCCGCTCCTGGACGGAATCCCACGACAGCCGGGCACGACGACTCGGCCGCGGGGCAGGGGGAGGGCCGAGCCTTCGGGTTCGGGCGGGGGCCGGCCGGCTGACGCCGCGGGACTCGACGAGCAACTACCAGCTGGCGCTTCCGGAGTGGACGAGCAACAACCAACCGACGCTTCCAGACTCGACGACCAACAACCGGCTGCCCCTTTCCGGCTCGGCGAGGAACGGCCGACGACCCGGCCTTTCGGGGTCGGTGAGGTGCGGTCGACCGGGTGTTCCCCGACCGGTGTGGAACGGGCGGCGCGGCCTTTCGGGGTCGACCAGGGGCAATCAACGGTCACGCCTTGTCGGGTCGGTCGGGAGCGCAGAACCCGCCTCCCGCGTCCCTGGCGTCTGCTCCCCACCCCCTCCGGTACGCCCTTCACCTTCTGGTACCTGGCCCTGCTGATGGTGACCTCCGCCGTCGCCGAGTACGCGGACCCGGATCTCGTCCACGCCCTCCACCAGGGGTTCAGCACGGACGTGGCGCATCTCGTGGGCGCCCCCGTACCGGTGCTGGTCGCGAGCGCGCTGTGGATCGCCGGCGGGGTGGCGTCGCCGTACGCGCTGGGCTTCGTGCTCGTGCTGACCGCGCTGGAACGCCGGATCGGCGGTCGGTGGACGGCCGCGGTCTTCCTCTCGGGCCATGTCCTCGCCACCCTCGCCACGGAGGTCCCGGTCGCCCTGACCGTCCTGACCGGCGGGCTGCCCGGCAGCTCACTGCACCGCCTCGACTACGGGATCAGCTTCGGCGTGGCGGCGAGTGTGGGCGCGCTGGCGGGCCTGCTGCCGTGGTGGTCGCGCTGGCCGCTGCTGCTCGCCTTCGGCTGGATGCTCGTGGAGGACCTGATCGCCTTCACGGACCCGATGACCAACTGGGGGCACCTGATCGCCCTCGCGATCGGGGTCGCCACCTGGCCGGTGGTACGACGGTGGCGGCGGCCGTCCCCGGCCCGCGACGCCCGAAGGCCACACCCCGTGCCCCCGGTGAAGGCTGCCGCCTAGGCGGCCGGTCGGCCGTCGAACCGTGCCGTCGTCAGTGGGGCGACCGTCGTCCAGCCCAGGGACTCGTACAGGGCCCGGCCCTCCGGTGTGCCGCCCAGTACGCCGAGCTCCGCGCCCTGTTCGAGCGCGGCCCGCGTCAGGGTGCGCATGACGAGCGTGCCGAGTCCCCGGCGGCGGTGGGACGCGGACGTCTCGATCTGGTCCACGACAGCCGTCCGCCCGGTCGGGGCGATCTGTCCGCGCGCGGCCCAGGAGCCGTCCGGTGCGGCGACCATCACGCGGATCACACCGCCCCGGGCCCAGGTGCGCAGGCGGTAGCCCTCCGGGACGGTGGCGGCCGGTGGCTCCTGCGCGCTCAGGGGTACGGCCATCAGCCAGCCCGGCTCCGGGTCCACCCACCAGCTCTCGCCCAGCCAGGGGGCGACCCTCGACGCCTCGGCGAAGACCTTGAGCCACACCCCGGACCCGGTGACCGAGTCGGCCACCTTCCGGACCGTCCCCTCCTCGACGTCGTCGTGCGTCGCCGCGAGGACATGGCGGGTGACGTGAGCGGCCGTGCCGTTGTCGATCGTGTAGCCCCAGGGCTCCACCACCGGAGGCGCCGCCCCGCGTGAGACGACCCAGCCGTCGACCCAGGCCCGCACGATTCCGTCCACTGTCGCCCCCGCGTGTATCTGGATGGGTGGAGTTAGGTGATGCCAATGCTCGCTGTAATGGGTGATAGCGCCAACAGGGTATTACCCTCGGCTCCCGTCTGTCTCCGGGTCACCGCGGTGTCCTCTGATCGCCCACAGCGAACACCCCGTCCCTCGGGGAACATCCGAAGGCTCATGTGCATTGAGTCGGCATAGCTCAACTTGAATGCCGAGGGAGAGATCATGGCTTCGATGTCCGCACCGCTCACCCTGCCCGTACTGCCGCTCGACGACGAGGTCGTGCTGCCCGGCATGGTGGTTCCGCTGGACCTCAATGACACGGACGTACGGGCCGCGGTGGAGGCCGCGCAGGCGGCGGCGCGGACCGAACGCGGCAAGCCGCGGGTGCTGTTGGTGCCGCGGATCGACGGCGCGTACGCGAGCACGGGCGTGCTCGGCACCGTCGAGCAGGTGGGGCGGCTGGCCGACGGCGACCCGGGCGCGCTGATCCGGGGCCGCGGCCGCGTGAGGATCGGCGCCGGGACCACCGGGCCCGGGGCCGCGCTCTGGGTCGAGGGGACCAGCGTCGAGGAGAGCGTGCCGGAGCCGCTGCCCGGCCATGTCGCCGAACTCGTCAAGGAGTACAAGGCCCTCGCCACCAGTTGGCTGCGCAAGCGCGGCGCCTGGCAGGTCGTGGACCGGGTGCAGGCGATCGACGACGTCTCCGCGCTGGCCGACAACTCCGGGTACTCCCCGTTCCTGACCACCGATCAGAAGGTGCAGCTGCTGGAGACGGCCGACCCGGTCGCCCGGCTGAAGCTCGCCACCCAGCAGCTCCGCGACCACCTCGCCGAGCAGGACGTCGCCGAGACCATCGCCAAGGACGTCCAGGAGGGCGTCGACAAGCAGCAGAGGGAGTTCCTGCTGCGGCGTCAGCTCGAAGCGGTCCGCAAGGAACTGCGCGAGCTGAACGGCGAGAAGGAGGGCGAGGAGTCCGACGACTACCGCGCCCGGGTCGAGGCCGCCGACCTGCCCGAGAAGGTCCGGGAGGCCGCGCTCAAGGAGGTCGACAAGCTGGAGCGGTCCAGCGACCAGTCCCCCGAGGGCGGCTGGATCCGCACCTGGCTCGACACCGTGCTCGAACTGCCCTGGAACGAGCGGACCGAGGACGCCTACGACATCCAGGGCGCGAAGGGCGTCCTGGACGCCGAGCACGCGGGCCTGGAGGACGTGAAGGAGCGGATCACCGAGTACCTCGCCGTGCGCAAGCGGCGCTCCGACCGCGGGCTCGGTGTCGTCGGCGGCCGGCGCGGCGGCGCCGTGCTCGCCCTCGTCGGGCCGCCCGGCGTCGGCAAGACCAGCCTCGGCGAGTCCGTGGCGCACGCCATGGGCCGCAAGTTCGTCCGGGTCGCCCTCGGCGGCGTACGGGACGAGGCGGAGATCCGCGGTCACCGGCGCACGTACGTGGGCGCGCTGCCCGGCCGGATCGTCCGCGCCATCAAGGAGGCGGGCTCGATGAACCCGGTCGTCCTGCTCGACGAGATCGACAAGGTCGGCTCCGACTTCCGGGGCGACCCGGCCGCCGCGCTGCTCGAAGTCCTCGACCCCGCGCAGAACCACACCTTCCGGGACCACTACCTGGAGGTGGAGCTGGACCTCAGCGACGTCGTCTTCCTCGCCACGGCCAACGTCCTGGAAGCCATCCCCGAGGCGCTGCTCGACCGTATGGAACTGGTCCGGCTGGACGGCTACACGGAGGACGAGAAGGTCGTCATCGCCCGGGACCACCTGGTGCCGCGGCAGCTGGAGCGGGCCGGGCTCGACGCCGAGGAGGTGACCCTCGACGAGAGCGCGCTGCGCAAGCTCGCCGGCGAGTACACCCGCGAGGCCGGCGTGCGGAACCTGGAGCGGTCGGTCGCCCGGCTGCTGCGCAAGGTGGCCGCCCAGCACGAACTGGGCGAGCGGGAGCTGCCGTTCACCGTCACCGACGCCGACCTGCGCGCACTGATCGGGCGCCCGCACCACGTGCCCGAGTCGGCCCAGGACCCGGCGGAGCGGCGTACGGCCGTCCCCGGTGTGGCGACGGGGCTCGCGGTCACCGGCGCGGGCGGCGACGTCCTCTACGTCGAGGCGTCGCTGGCCGACCCGGAGACGGGCGCGGCGGGTCTGACGCTCACCGGGCAGCTGGGCGACGTGATGAAGGAGTCCGCGCAGATCGCGCTCTCCTTCCTGCGCTCGCACGGCGCCGAACTGGAACTGCCCGTCGCCGATCTGAAGGACCGGGGCGTGCACATCCACTTCCCGGCGGGCGCGGTGCCCAAGGACGGGCCGAGCGCCGGTGTCACCATGACGACGGCCCTGGCCTCGCTGCTGTCCGGCCGGCTGGTCCGCACGGATGTGGCGATGACCGGTGAGGTCTCGCTCACCGGGCGGGTCCTGCCCATCGGCGGCGTCAAGCAGAAGCTGCTCGCCGCGCACCGGGCCGGGGTCACCACGGTGATCATCCCCAAGCGCAACGAGCCCGACCTGGACGACGTCCCCGCCGAGGTCCTCGACAAGCTGGAGGTCCACGCCGTCACCGACGTCCGCCAGGTGCTGGAACTGGCCCTCGCCCCGGCGGAGGTGGCGGTCCCGGCGGCGGCCTGACGAAGACACGGCGACACGGCGACACGGCGGTACGACCACCCGACGGTATGACCGCACGACGGGACGGCCGCCCGGCGCACGGGCGGCCCCGTGAAGCTCCGGTGGTGACGTGACGGACATCCGCCGGACGAGGGAAGGCCCGGGTCCCGTGAGGGAGGCCCGGGCCTCTCCCTTGGGCGCCCGCCCGGGCGGCACCCGGCGCGCGCGTCTTCCCGCGGTCCGCGTCATCCCGCACCTGCGGAATACTTACGGCGCCGCCCGCGGCGACGGTCCCCGGCGGAAACCTTCGGCAACTTCTCGGCGACGAGGAACGGGATCAGGAGCGCTGACGTGCAGGACGAGGGCGGAATCGGCGGCGAGGGCGACAGCGTGCCCGGAACGCCGACCGGCGGTATGGACCAGGCGTTCCTCGCGCTGGAGCGGGAACTGACGGTCCTGCTGCGGCGCGCCCGCGCCAAGTCGGGCGAGATGGCCCGGGCCGTCCACCCGGACCTGGAGTCCGCCGCGTACGGCCTGCTCGCCCGGCTCGACGAGACGGGACGGCTGCGCGCCACGGAACTCGCCGCGTACATCGGTGTCGGCAAGGCCACGATGTCCCGTCAGCTGCGTGCCCTCGAACACCTCGGCCTCATCGCCCGCGAACCCGACCCCGCCGACGGCCGCGCCTGGCTCGTCCACCTCACGGACGAGGGGCGGGCCCGGTTCCGTGCGGTGCGGGACGCCCGGCGGGTCGCCTACGTGCGTCAGCTGGCCGACTGGGACCGCGACGAGGTGGCCCAGCTCGCCCGGCTGCTCCACCAGCTGAACCGGGGCGTCGAGGGCTGATCCCGCTCACAGCTCCGCGAACACCACGCTCGCGTCGTCATGGGTCTTCGCCCGGCCCAGGAACAGCCGTTCGGTGTCGGCGGCCTCCAGCTCCCTCACGCGCTCCACCAGGGCGGCCGCGCCCTCCTTCCGCAGATAGGTGAAGCAGTCCTCCCAGCCGCCCTCGCGGAACGTCTGCACCCAGCGGGTCGCCCCGTCCGTCAACGCGGCCAGGCAACGCACCCGTTCGCGTGGGACCACCCCCGTCACCGCCCGTACGGCCACCGCGGGATCGGCCGCCGCCGTCCAGAAGCCGCCCTCCTTGTTGCGGACCGTGGAGTCGGCGATCGCGGCGGTGGCCAGGGAGGCGCGCGGCAGTTCGGACAGACGGTCGTCCAGCACCGTCGTCACCAGGCCGTCCGGCCCTTCGAACAGCAACGCCGAGTCGGAGAGGACCAGGTACTCCACCGTCTCGTGCGACCACCGCGCCAGAACCACTGTGGCCTGAGGGGTTCTTGGGTGAGAAAGGTCACAGGTTTGGCCGTGTGCCCGGGCGGTACGAGAGATGGCCTGTGCGAGGACGGCGGTCAGGGGTGAATCCCGTTCCGAAAGGGACAGTTCGGTCAGGGTGCCGCCCAGGCGGGAGGTGAACCACGCGACCGAATGTCGACAGCCGTAGTCGGTGGGCGGAGGTGTCACGCCGTCGAGGACGACCACGGCGCCGCCCTGTCCCCCGGCGGGAAGCGCGACCGACGCGAAGTCCTCGTTGGGGCGGGCGGGATCGCCGGGCTCCGAGACGAGTTCCGTACGCATTCGGCCAGTCTGCACGAGCCCTCCACAAGATCCGTGAAAGGCCGACAATGGTCGCCGTAGGGACCGGACCCTCCAGGCCGGGCGCCGGGTTTGGCATGGAATGATCGTGAGTGGTGAAGCGCGGCGGCGAATACTGCCAAAGCGCGTCGCCGACGTCCAACCGGCCGACCGCCCGGGCCATCGGCACGAGCCGGTGGAACTTGCCCGCCAACTCCCCGGGCATGTTCACTCCTTCGGGTGGCGGGACTGATGATGCGGGACCACCACCCACCGGCACTGGGAGGGTCGGGAGCCGTACCGGGGGGACGCTCACAAGTTGACGGAACGTCACCCGGGCCCATGGGTACACGAGTCAGGAATGCGAGCACCGGTGCAGAAGACGCGGCCTCGGCGCACAGGCAAGAAGGCAGCTTCGAAGGCCCCCGCGGCCTCCCCGAACCAGCAGGGGACGGCGCAGCAGGCCCCCACCGTCGGCACCGGGCGCAAGGCGCACGTACGCAACCGGCTCATCATCGCCGTGGCCGTCGTGGCCGCCGCCATCGCGGCCGCCGGGGCGCCCTCGATCCTCGCGGCCTCGGAGCAACTGCACGACACCCAGAGCCTGGTCACGCTCGCCGAGCAGACCCAGGAGACGCTCACCCTCGCCCACGCGCTCGCCGACGAGCGTGACGAGGTCACCGCGTACATCGCCGCCGGGCGGCCCAAGTCGGCCGCGCCCGACGAGCAGCGCGCCGACCGCGTCGACCGCCAGGTCGCGGAGCTGAGTGCCGATACCGACACCTCCGCCGCGCTGCGCCAGGACATCCGGTCCATCGCCGCCGTACGGAAAGCGGCGCTCTCCGGCAAGAGCACCGCTCTCGAAGCGCACCAGGCGTACACCGCCGTCGTCACCGAACTCCACGCGCTCGCCGAGGAACTCGCCCAGCAGCTGCCGCCCCGCGCGGGCGGCGGGGCGTACGCCCTCGCCGAACTCGACACCGCCGTCCAGCAGGCCGCCGCCGCCCGCGGCCTCCTCGTCGCCGCGCTCAGCGTCCCGAGCACGACGCAGACCGTCATCGACCCGGCCACCGGGCTGCCCACCACCACGACCGGCTCCTCCGCCGCCGACGAGAAGCAGCGCGACGCCCTCTCGGCCGCCGCGCAGCAGGCCCGCGTCCGCTCCGACGCCGCCCTCGCCCACTTCCGCGAGACCGCGCCCGCCACCGCACGCTCCTCGTACGACGCCACGGTCACCGGCCCCGAGGCCGACACCGCCGAGAAGTACCTGGCACGCCTCACCGACCAGCCCGCCCTCTCCGACGACGAGAAGACCACCGGCGCAGCCAAGGTCGACGCCGCGCTCTCCGCCCGCGTCGACCTGATGCGCGGCGCCGAGTCCTCCCTCTACGACCGGCGCACCAAGGACCTCGCGCAGCTGCGCGACGACGACGTGACCGCGCTGGAGATCCGGGTCGCCCTCCTCGGCGCCCTGATGCTCGTCGCCGTCGGTGTCGCCACCGGCATGGCCCGCTCGCTCACCCGCCCGCTCGCGGTGCTGCGCATCGGCTCCGCCCGCGTCGCCGGTGACCCGCTGGCCGAGGAACCCGTCAAGTTCACCGGCCGCAACGACGAGTTCGCCCAGGTCGTACGCTCCGTCAACGCGCTCCACGCGCACGCCCTCGCCCTGCACGAGCGGCTCGCGCCCCTGGAGGGCGACCGCAAGCACCTCATCGGCCAGCGCCAGACCATGGCCGACGAACGCGACCGGCTGCGCGCCGAACTCGCCGAGGCCGGCGCCCACCTGGGCCGGATCCAGCACAGCATCCACGGCACGTTCGTCAACCTGGCGCTGCGCACCCTCGGCCTCGTCGAGCGGCAGCTCGCCGTCATCGAGTCCCTGGAGGAGCGCGAGCAGGACCCCGACCGGCTCGCCACGCTCTTCAAGCTCGACCACTTCGCGACCGTCATGCGCCGCCACAGCGAGAACCTCCTCGTCCTCGCCGGCCACGAGCACATCCAGCACCACGCCGGAGCCGTCCCGCTGGTCGACGTCGTGCGCGCCGCGGTCAGCGAGATCGAGCGCTACGAGCGGGTCCGCATCGCCGCGCTGCCGCCGAGCGCCCAGATCGCCGGGTTCGCCGCCGACGACCTCAGCCACCTCCTCGCCGAACTCCTGGAGAACGGCACCACGTTCTCGCCGCCGGAGATGAGCGTCGAGGTCTCCGGCTGGCTGATGGAGAACGGCGAGGTCACCGTCTCCGTCCAGGACGGCGGCATCGGCATCCCCGCCGAGCGGCTCGCGAAGCTCAACGCCCGCCTCACCGACTTCGACCCCGAGGCCCCTTACGACCAGGAGGACGGCGAGGGCCTCGGCCTCGGCCTCTACGTCGTGGCCCGCCTCGCCCACCGGCTCGGCACCCGCGTCCGGCTCCAGGAACAGACGCCGGGTGGCACCGCGGCGGTCGTCGTCCTGCCGAAGTCGCTCCTGGCCACCGCCCCGGCCGCGCCCGCCGCGGGGCCGTCACCCGCCGCGGGGCCCGTGCTGTCCATGCCGGGCGTCGCCGCCGAGACCAACGACGGCGCCCTGCCCGCCCGTACCGTCGCCGTGCGCGAACCGGAGGGCGACGGCGACCCGCTGATCGAGGCCGCGGAACGGGCGCTGCTCGCCCGGGAGGCCGCCGACACCGCCGGGCACGCGGCGGGAGCGGCCGACGCGGCGGACACCGAGGACACCGCACCCGTGACGGACGCACCCGCCACCGGCGCACCCGGTACGGACGAACCCGTCCCGGACGCACCGGGCACGGGCACGGGCACCGGCGAGGACGCCGACGCCCGCACGGACACGGACGCGGACACCCACACGGACACGGCCGACCGCGCGGGGAACGCGGACCCGGCCGGGGACGTGGAGGACGACGGCGTACGGCGGGACGCGCCGGGAGCACCGGCGGAGTCCGTCTCCGAGACCACCATGGAGCTGTTCGCTCCCGTGGTCCCGGAGCCGGCCGCCGGCGAGGACGCCGGCGACCCGTACGGCATCGGCCCCGACACTCATGAGCGCGCCGCCGACGAGGGGGACGCGGCACGCACGTCGGAGAAGGCCCCGCGCCTCACCGACAAGGGCCTGCCCAAGCGCACGCCCCGGATCACCGCTCCCGTGCCCACGACCCCCAGGCCGCGCGCGGGGGGCGTGAACGCCGAAGAACTCAGGCGTCGGCTCGGCGGGTTCCACCAGGGGGCCAAGGAGGGACGCCGTGACGTCGAGGCGGAGATCGCCGAGCAGTCGGGCGAGACACGGGCACCCGAGCCACAGGAGTACCGGACAGAGGCAGTTGACACCACGGGGGGCACTTCCGAGGAGGCAAGCAGTTGACCGCGCCCAGTACCTTCGGCTTGAGCAGTGAAGCCCGCAACCTGCACTGGCTGCTGACCAACCTCGTCGAGGAGGTGCCGGGACTGCTGTCGGTCGCGGTGGTCTCCTCCGACGGTCTGCTCCTGCTCTCCTCCGACCCCGGCCGCAACGCCGAGGCCCGCGAGGCCCGGGGCGAACGGCCCCAGGGCCCCCGCGGCTCCGCCGCCGACCTCGCCACCATCGTCTCCGGCATCGGCAGCCTCACCGTCGGCGCCGCCAAGCTGATGGAGTTCGGCGGGGTCAAGCAGACGATGGTCGCGATGGACGAGGGCAGCCTCTTCGTGATGTCGATCAGCGACGGCTCGCTGCTCGGCGTTCACGGCTCCCCCGACTGCGACATGAGCGTGGTGGCGTACCACATGGCCCTCTTCGTCGGCCGCGCCGGACACGTCCTCACGCCCGAGCTGCGCGGCGAACTGCGCAGGTCCCTGGAGGCCGAGGAGATCGAGGCGGCCGGGAGCAGGCGATGAGCGGCGCGAAGAGGACGAGGTCGCGCGCCCCCAAACCGGGCTCGGCGAGGAAGCCGGGCCCGCAGCGAACCCCCCACAAGAGGCTCCCGGTGCGCGGAGGGGACCGCAAACCCGCCCGCGTACGCCCCTACTCGCTGACCGGCGGCCGCACCCGCTTCGGTCATGTGCTCCTCGTCGAGACCTTCGTCGCCGTCCTCGAAGCCCCGGCAGCGGGGCCGGAGCCAGCCCTGGGCACCGTCCAGCCGGCCGGTGCCGGGGGAGGTCCACTCACCGCCAAGGTGATGCCCGAGGTCCGGGCCATCGTCGAACTCTGCCGCCGTATGCGGACGGTGGCGGAGATCGCCGCGCTGCTCAAGATGCCGCTCGGTGTGGTCCGCGTCCTCCTCAGCGATCTCGCGGACCAGGGAAAGATCCGTGTGTACGGAACAGGTCACGGCCCGGGACAGCCGGACCGCGCTCTGCTGGAAAGGGTGCTGAGTGGACTCCGCCGTCTCTGACGCCGCCTCGCCTGGCGTCACCCCCGACGCCTCGCCCGGCGTCACCCCGGGCGTCACCGTCGACGCCCCCCGCCCCGGCGGCTTCGCCCGGGCCGCCTCCCGCGGTCTCGACCGCCTGTCAGGGTCGCCCGCGCCCCGGTGTGAACCGGAGCCCGAGGAGGACCTCAAACCCTGGCAGGCCGACCTCTCCCGCGCCCCCATCGCCACCAAGATCGTGGTGGCGGGCGGCTTCGGCGTGGGCAAGACCACCCTCGTCGGCGCGGTCTCCGAAATCACCCCGCTGCGCACCGAGGCCCTGATGACCGAGGCCAGCGCCGCCACGGACGACCTCTCCGCGACCCCGGACAAGATCACCACCACCGTGGCCATGGACTACGGCCGCATCACCCTCGACGACGACCTCGTCCTCTACCTGTTCGGCACGCCCGGCCAGGAGCGGTTCTGGTTCATGTGGGACGACCTGGTGCGCGGCGCGATCGGTGCCATCGTCCTGGCCGACACCCGCCGCCTCACCGACTGCTTCCCCGCGCTCGACTACTTCGAGAGCTGCGGCCTGCCGTACATCGTCGCCGTCAACGAGTTCGACGACAGCGACCGGTACGAGCCGGAGGATGTACGGGACGCGCTGACCGTGCCCGCCCATGTACCTGTCATGATCATGGACGCGCGGGACCGGGCCTCGGTACTGCAGACCCTGCTCGCGCTCTGCGGCCACGCGATATCCGTCAGCCCCGAGTAGCCCCGGCGAGGGCACGGGGCACAGAGGCGTAGGAGGAGACCAGTCCCGATGCGGAAGATACTCGTCGTCGGAGCCGGCCAGTCCGGGCTCCAGCTCGCCCTCGGCCTCCAGTCGCACGGGTACGAGGTCACGCTGATGTCCAACCGTACGGCGGACGAGATCCGGCACGGGCGGGTCATGTCGACGCAGTGCATGTTCCCCACCGCGTTGCGGCACGAGCGGGACCTCGGGCTGAACTTCTGGGAGTCCCAGACCCCGAAGATGGCGGGTATCGGCGTCTCCGTCTCCGGCCCCGGCGCCGAGCGCCTCGTCGACTGGGTCGGGCGGCTCGACGGGTACGCCCAGTCCGTCGACCAGCGGGTGAAGATGGCCGGCTGGCTGGACACCTTCGCCCAGCGGGGCGGTCAACTGGTCATCCACGGCGCGGCCGTCTCCGACCTCGACTACTTCGCCCGCCTCTACGACCTGGTCCTGGTCGCCGCGGGCAAGGGCGAGCTGGTCTCCATGTTCGCCCGGGACCCCGCCCGTTCGCCGTTCACCCGGCCCCAGCGCTCCCTCGCGGCGGCGTACGTGCACGGTCTGGAGCCCCACCCCGAGCACCCCGACTACGAGGCCGCCCACTGCAACCTGGTCCCCGGCGTCGGTGAACTCTTCGTCACCTCCACGCTGACCACGTCCGGACGGGCCGACCTGCTCTTCTGGGAGGGGGTGCCCGGCGGTCCCGCCGACGTCTTCGACGGCGTCACCGACCCGGCCGAGCACCTCGCCCTGACCCTGGACCTCATGGAGCGGTTCGTCCCCTGGGAGCACGCGCGGACCGGCCGGGTCGAACTCACCGACGCGGGCGGGGTGCTGTCCGGCCGCTACACCCCCGTCGTGCGGCAGCCGGTCGCCCGGCTGCCCGGGGGCGGGCTGGCCTTCGGAGTGGCCGACGTGGTCGTGGCCAACGACCCGCTCACCGGGCAGGGCGCCAACACGGCGTCCAAGTGCGCGGCGGCGTATCTGCGGGCCATCCTGGACCACGGGGACGCCGAGTTCGACGAGGCGTGGATGCGGCGCACGTTCGAGCGGTTCTGGGCGGAGACGGCGGGCCCGGCGACGAAGTGGACGAACACGATGCTCGGCGGGCCGCCGGACCACGTGCTGACCCTGATCGGAGCGGCCGGCGCCCTTCCCCGCGTGGCCGACCGCTTCGCAGGCGGCTTCGACGACCCGGCCGACTTCGAGAACTACTTCTTCGAGGCGGAGAAGACGGAGGCCTACCTGTCGGAGGTCGCGGGCGGCTAGGCGGTGTTGTGAAGGTCCCGCACCGCACCCCCGGCGCCCGGCGCCGGGCCGCTGAGCTGCGGCGGGAGTCATCCCGTGGGACATTGGTGATGAACGCCCGAGATCTCTTGCCCAGGAGACGGCCGTGGCTCTATTCGATTTCACGACGGTGAGCGGAGCCGAGCCGGTGCGCGGGCAGTGCTCCCTCGCCATCGACAAGAACGGCAAGCCCTGGATCGCTTGTGCGCTCACGGGCGGAAAAGTGATGGTCGCGCGCAAGGACGGTGGCGCGTGGGTCAGGGAGCAGCCGAACCTGCCGCTCGCCTCGTCGGGCGAGGACGTGGTCCACCTCCGTACGGACTCCACCGGTCAACCGCACCTGGGCTACATCGAAGGGGACCCGCGACGCCTGGTCCACGCGGTGCGCAAGCCGGACGCGACGTGGACGTACGAACACGTGCCCACGCATGTGGCCCCCCACGAACCGGTCGTCTTCGGCGCGTCGTTCGCCTTGCATCCGGGGGGACCGGCGAACCCCGACCTGCGGGACACCCCGCACTTCGCGTTCGAGAACCAGGCCGTCGAGACGCTGTCCTATGTGCGGAGGATCGGTGGCGCCTGGAAGCTGAGCCACGCCGCCGAGGCTCAGCACTCCGGCGATGCGGGGAACTCCCGGACCGGTCAGAGCACGTCGTTGTGGATCGACGAGTCGGGCAGCCTCCAGATCGCGTACGTCGAGACGTTCGAGGTCACGCCCACCACGGCCGTTCACGTGAAACGGGTGCTCAACGTGGTGGAGGGCACGTTCGGGAGCGAACGGGACGTCGAGAAGGGGCAGTTCTTCGCCGGCCGCACCTCGGTCATCAGCCAGGCTCCCCAGACGTGGGTGGCGTACTGCGACGTGAAGAACCTGGACCTGAAGGCGGGGACCTTCACCAGCGACGGGGCCGGGGACGTCGAGGTGGTCGCGTCGGTCACGGAGCGCACCGCTCCCGTGCTGGCGCAGAACCCGGCCATCGGCGGTGAACTCTCCCGCAAACTCCGCATCGCCTACGCCGACGACGGCAAGATCAAGCTGGCGAGCCGCAGCGTCTTCGGCTGGACCGTGGACGTCGTCGACCCGGCCGGCGGCACCATGCCGGGACTCGCCTACGACAGCCAGGGCAAGGCACATCTGGCCTACGCCGCCGGGCAGACACTGAGGTACGCCGTGGAGCGGTGAGACCGGTTCCGAGGACCGCCGCGGGACGGTTAGCTCACCGCGTGTCGTACCCCTTGTCCGAGCCCTTCCTGGCTGTTCCGGGGAGTTCGGGAAGGTCGAAGCGTTTGAGGGGTTTGGCCTTGGGGTCGGGGCGTACGGCGCCGAGGAGGGGGTTGGCGGCGATGGGGGAGACCTTGATGGTGGTGCCCGGCCGGGGGGCCTGGACGACCAGGCCCTTGCCCAGGTAGAGGGCGACATGGGTGGCCCTCGGGAAGTACAGGACCAGGTCACCGGGGCGCAGCTCGGCGAGCGGGATGCGGGGGAGTTGGGCCCACTGGGCCTGACTGGTGCGGGGGATGCGGTGCCCGGCGTGCGACCAGGCGCGGGAGGTGAGCCCCGAGCAGTCGTACGCCTTCGGGCCCTCGGCGCCCCACTTGTACGGCTTGCCGATCTGGGCGACCGCGTAGCGCAGCGCCTTCGCCCCGGTGCGGGTCGGCGGCCGTACGGAACTCAGGGCACCGGAGGCGACCAGCCTGCGCTGGGACTCGGCCGTCGTGTCCCGCTCCAGCCGCTCGATCCCGGCGAGCTGCTCGGCGGTGAGGGAGGCGAGGAGCCGCTCGACCTCGCCGAGACGGCTGCGTACCGCGTCGCGTTCCTTCTGGCGGCGCTCGGTGAGGGTGAGCCGGCGGTCGAGGGCGGCGCGGGCCCTGCGGGCGAGCGCGTCCGTGCTCTTCTCGCTGCCGGCCATCCGCTCCACGGTCTGCGCGCGCTCCTGCGCGACCTGGCCGATCACATGACCCTGCTCCAGCGCGCGGTGCGGGTCGCGGGCGAGGAGCAGCCGGACGTACGGGGAGAGGTCGGTGGTGCTGTTCTGGTACTGCTGGCGGGCCAGCCGGCCCGCGGCGCCCCGGCTGTCGTGCAGGGAGAGCCGGGCCGCGGCGAGCCGCCGGTCGAGACGCGCGACCTCCGCCCGCTGCTTCCGCAGCTCCTCCTCGGTGGCGTTGTACGCCTCCGTGGCCTCCTCGGCCTCGCGGTACAGCCGCCGCAGGTCGGCGAGGAGCCGGGCCACCGAGCGTTCGCCGGGGTCGGTCGTGTCGCCGTCGCCGGTCCCGGCGCTGTCGCCGTCCGTGGTGGTCCCGGCGTCGTCACCGCCGGTGTCGCCTTCGGCCGGGGTCCCCACGGTCCCACCGTCGGTCGCGACCTCGGCCGAGTCGCCCGGGGGCGGTGGCAGCGGGGCCGCCGCGGCCTGGGCGGATGCCGTCGTGAGGAGTGTGCCGGCCGCGACCGCCGTCGCCGTCGCCGTACGGACCAGGCGCAGGACCTTTCCTGACACGTCATCACCTCCGGTGCGCGGATGGGCCGTCCACCTCGCACCGGCAGGATGGGAGGAGCGGGGGGCGGGCGCGCGCCGGGTGGGCCGTCCGGCCCGCGGAGGTCACTCGTCGGGGGACGGCGGCCGCTCGGGCGGCGTGGCGGATTGCCGTTTCGGGCCGGACCACGGCCACTTCAGGCCGCGGCCCGGATCCGCGTCCGGGGCGTACTCGTACTTCCACAGCTGCTGCATGAACCCGCCCCGACCCGCGTCCACCCTCCGGTAGACGAGCACCGTGCCGGGTCCGCCCGCCGGGTCGGGCACCGGGATCCGGTACGTCTTCGGCGGGTGCCCGGTGATGCCGAGCAGCACCGGCAGGACGCGGCCGTCCAGCGGGCCGCCGACGAAAAGGGTGTCCTGTGTCTTCACCGGACCAGTGTCACAGGACCGGCGTCACAGCAGGTGGGCGGCGTCGCCGACCACGGGCAGGACACGGCGGGCGAGGGCGCCGACGGCACCGTCCGCGGCCTCCATCGCGAGGGCGTCCCGCACGGCGCCCGCGGTCTGCGCGTCGCGTCCGGCGGTGACGGTGACACAGGCGACGAACTGCTCCACGAGCCAGTCCCGCAGCTCGGCCACGTCCGGCCGTTTGCCCTCGTCGAGCCAGAGGAGGGAGGCGGCCTCCACGGCGGTGATCCACATCCGGACCGTCATCCGCAGCCGCAGGTCCGGCTCCGACACCTCCAGGTGCCGCAGGATGTGCCGCGCCGCCGCCCGCCGTACGCCGTCCACGATGGCCGTCGCCCGTGACGTCTCCACGACACTGCCGCCCTGGAGCAGGGCGCTGAAACCGGTGTCGTGCTCGTCGACGAAGGTCAGATACCGGTCGAGGGCACGGGACAGCCGGGCGGTGAGGGGCCCCTCGGCGGGCTCGTCGAAGCACTGCTCCAGCTCCTCGGCGGCCGAGCGGAGGGCCGCCTCGTAGAGCTGCTGCTTGCCGCCGGGGAAGTAGCGGTAGACGAGGGGGCGGGAGACGCCGGCCGCCTCCGCGACGTCGTCGAGGGAGACGTCCTCCGGGGCGTTGTGCGCGAAGAGCTCCAGCGCCGCGTCGATGAGCTGGCTGCGCCGCTCCTCGACGCTCAGACGGCGGTACGCGCGGGTGGGGGCCTCGGACGTCATACGGGCAGCGTAGTCGCGCGGCGGGGGGCCGGGTGTCTGGGTAGCTCGGGGGGTGCGGGTTCGTCCGGCGGGTGCGGGTGGGTGGTGGTTTCTCGCGCAGTTCCCCGCGCCCCTGGAGGGACGGGCCCGCGGCCCGCCCTCCCCATGAAGAGCACGGGGCGCAGCCCCGGTCGCTTTTCAGGGGCGCGGGGAACTGCGCGAACAACCCCCACCCACCCGCAGCCGCCCTACGACAGTCGCCCCGAGCCACGGGGCGCCCGGCTACCCCAGCAGCCCCGAGGACCGCCACATCCGCCGCCCCACGCCCCGCAGCACACCGATGTCGTCCAGGAAGTCAGTCAGCCGCCGCGCCCCCGTCTGCATGATGTCGCGACGGTGCGCGCTCGCGCGGACCTGCGCCTGCGCCTCCCGCTGGTCCAGGCCGACATTCGTGTAGACCTCGGGGTTGATGAAGGCCACGGAGAAGACCCGGGCGAACTCACCTGAGGTGATCCGGGTGAAGCTCCGCGACAGCCGGGGCGCCGTCACCATCTGGCGGCGCAGCTCCTCGCGGGCGTACCGCACGTGCCGGGCCTCCTCGACCACGTGGATCCGGGTCACTCCGCGGACGAGCGGCTGGACCCGCTCGTCGGGGAACGTCAGCCGCTGCATCCAGTCGAGGATCTCCTCGCCGAGCAGGGTCGCCGTGAAGGAACCGGGGGTCGTGGAGATCGTCTTGAAGACACGGCCCAGGTTCTGGTGCAGCCGGCTCACCGGGTAGTACGGAGTGTCCCCCTTGCTGATCAGCCGGGCGAACATCTTCGAGTGCCGGCACTCGTCCTCGATCTCGGTCAGCGCGTAGCGCACATGCGCGCTCGTCGCGGCCTTGTCGTAGATGTGCCGCACGAGCAGCTGCATGAGGATGATCTCGAACCAGATGCCGAGCGAGGCCAGCGCGGCCGCCTCGTGCTGCGACAGGGCGATCCGCTGCTCCTCCGACATCCGCTTCCACAGCGGCGTTCCGTACAGCGACACCAGCTCCGGCGGCCAGAACCACTTCCCCGGTTCGAAGGGCGCGTCCCAGTCCAGCTCCTTGTCCGGGTCGAAGGAGTGCTTCGCCGAGGAGGCGAGCAGCCGTTCGGCCACCTGCTCCCGGTCCTTGAGCAGGCCGAGGGCGTCACGGAGCACCTCCGCCTCGGACACCGGGGTCACCGTCGTCATGGCTGTTCCCACCTCGTCGTACGGGCATTTTCGGTCAGTTACCGGCGGTCATCGCTTATGAGACTACTTGTCAGCAAGGCCGTCAATCCCCTGTGCGCGACTTGTTGACGAGTCGTCTACCGATGGGCGGTGCGAGGCACGGGGGCGGGGCGGCCGGGCGCGTACGGCGACGCCGCGGCGAACGCGGCCGGAACGGTCGGTGAAGAAGCGCCCGGGGACGGGTCCGAGGCCCCCGCGCGGGCCCGTGGCTCGGTAGCGTGCCGGGATGTCCACGCCTTCGCCGCCCCCGCAGTCGCACGACCCGTACGGCGCGGTGCCCGCCCCCGCGTCCCCGGGCAGCCCTGACGGCCCGTCCGCCCTAGCGGGCTGGCCCCCGCCGCCGCCCCCGCCGGGGCGCGGGAGCCGGATCGGGCTCGTCCTCGGGGTCGTGGGCGGGGCCGTGGCCCTGCTGGTCGCGGGTGTGACCGGGTTCGTGGTCCTCCGGGGGGACTCCGACGCCGCCTATCCGGAGGCCGAGTACCGGCTGACGCTGCCGCCGAAGCTGATCGACGGCGAGTACGAGCTGGACCGGGACTACTCCGACGCGTCCGACGGCGCCTTCGTGCGGGAGGCCGAGCGCACCCTGAGCGTCCGGGACGCCCGGGCGGCCGTCGCCACGTACACACCGGTGAACCGGGGCGGCCGGCTGACGATCAGCGGACTGTACGGCCGGTTCAAGGACCCCGACGAGGCACGCGACGAGTTGCTGGGGTGGGCGGGGCGGGCCGAGGGCACCGAGGTGGCAGTGGCGCCGCGGGACTTCCGTCCCGCCGGCTCCGAGGTCACCGTGACCTGCCAGCTCCTCGCCCGGAAGGACGCGGGGACGCGGACGGTCTATCCGCAGTGCGGCTGGAACGACGGCAACACCGGCGCCATGGTCCTCGTGGTCGACCCCGCGCTGATCGGCCTGGACCCGGACGAGGTGGACCTGAAGGAGAGCGCCGAGCTGACCCTCCGGGTCAGGGCGGACCTGCGCAGGCCGCTCCGCTGACGACCGCGTCCCCGCCGGGGTCGTCGGCGTCAGTGTCGGCGAGCGCCCGCCGGGGCAACCGCGTCCGCCCGCCGGGCGTCAGCCGACGGTGGTGACGCCCGGCGCCGGCTCGGTGGCCGGACCCCCTCCCGCCCCCGCCGGCTCCACCGGTCCTCCCGGCTCCGCCAATCCCGCCGGGAACGTCGTCCGCAGGGTGAAGGCGTACGGTGTCGGGCCGTGCGCCCTGAGGTGCAGGAGTCGTTCCTCCGCCTCCGCGACGGAGGGGCGGTGACCGGCCGGTACCCACCACAGGGCCGTGACCGCCTCCGCCGGCCGCTCGAACCACTCCCTGCGGCGGGACAGCATCTCCCGGTGCCGCCCCTGGTACATGAACGTGGTCAGGGCGTCGACGTGCTGCCACACCGACAGATTGACGATCAGCCACTCGTCCCCGAGGACCGGGACGTCCGTGGCGTTGCCCGAGTCGCTCTGGAGGCGCCAGACGAACCCGGGGGCGGCGTCGGCCGCCGCGTTCACCGGGTCCAGCGCGTCGACGAAGTCCTTCAGTCGGGGCGAATCAAGCGGGGCCAGCAGACGGGCGATGTTCACCTGGGCGAGTTCGTGCGCGACGGCAGTCATGGGCCGAACGATAGGTCGGGCGCCTCGGGGGAGACACCGGATATATCAGTCGGCGGACGGACCCGGCCGTCCTCACCTGACCGCCGCCCTCAGCACCGCCTTCATCACGTCCCTCGCGATCGGGGCCGCGTCCCCGCCCCCGCTGATCTCGCCCCGCACCGCGTCCGCGTCCTCGACCACCACCGCCACGGCCACCTCGGGCTCCAGCGCCTCATGGGACTGGGCCCAGCCGATGAACCAGGCGTACGGGGTGCCGGAGTTGCCGATGCCGTGCTGGGCGGTGCCGGTCTTGCCGCCGACGGCGGCGCCCCGGACGCGGGCCTTGCCGCCGGTGCCGTCCGTGACGACGCCGAGCATCAGCTCGCGGAGCCGTTTCGCGGTCGTCCGGGTCATGGCCTGGCGGAGGGGCCGGGCGCCGGCGGTGGAGACGATGCGGCCGTCAGCCGTGGTGGTCCGCTCCACGAGGTACGGCGATCTGACGGTTCCCCCGTTGGCGACGGCCGCCGTCACCATCGCCATCTGCAGGGGCGTGGCCCGGGTGTCGAACTGGCCGATGGACGACAGGGCGAGCTGGGCCCGGTCCATGTGAGTGTCGAAGCTGCTCGGCGCGACGGAGAAGGGGATGCGCACCCGGGAGTCGTTGAACCCGAAGGCCCGCGCCGTGTCCCTCATGGCGCCGAGGCCGACGTCCACGCCGAGCTTGGCGAACACCGTGTTGCAGGACCACTCGAAGGCATAGCGCAGTGAGGCGTTCTTGCAACCCTCGACCTCGTTCGCGAGGGAGGTCGTGGTGCCGGGCAGGGTGTACGGGGCGGGGGAGCGGGTGGGGGCGTCCAGGTCCTCGATCACCCCGGCGTCCAGGGCGGCGGCGGCCGTCACCACCTTGAAGGTGGAACCCGGCGGATAGGTCTGCCGCACCGCCCGGTTGAGCATGGGCTTGCTCTCGTCCCCGTTGAGCCGCTCCCAGGCCCGCGCCACCGAGGGGTCGTTCCCGGACAGCAGCCCGGGATCGTACGAGGGGCGGGAGACCAACGCCAGGACGCGCCCGGTGGCCGGTTCCAGCGCCACCACCGCGCCCCTGCGGGCGCCCAGCCCCCGGTAGGCCGCCCGTTGCGCCCCCGCGTCGACGGTGGTGACGACCTCGCCGCCGGCGTTCTGGTCGCGGGTGATGTCGTTCCACAGCGGCAGGAAGGACAGCATCGGGTCGCTGCCGTCGAGGAGGGGGTTCTCGGTGTGCTCCAGCAGCGTCGTCCCGTACACCTGCGAGGCGAAGCCCGTGACCGGCGCGTACAACGGGCCGTCGCGGTACGTCCGTTCGTAGCGGAGCTGCTCCCCGGTGTCCTTCGAGCCGGTGACGGGCCGGCCGCCGACCAGGATGTTCCCGCGTGGCTGGCTCCAACGGGCGATCTCGGGGCGGCGGTTGGCGGGATTGTCGTCGTAGGCCCGGGACTGGAAGACCTGGACGCGGGCGGCGTTGACGAGGAGGGCGACGAGCAGCAGGGCGCACAGCGCGGCCGCACGGCGGATGTACTTGGTCACGCGCCCCTTCCCTCCGGGCCGTCGTACTGCCGGCGGGCCGAGTCGCTCAGCCGCATCAGCAGGGCCACGATGATCCAGTTGGTGACGACGGAGGAGCCCCCCTGGGCCAGGAAGGGCATCGCCATACCGGTCAGGGGGATCAGCCCGGTCACGCCGCCCGCGATCACGAAGACCTGGAGCGCGATGATCGAGGCCAGACCGATGGCGAGCAGCCGGCCGAAGGGGTCGCGCACGGCGAGCCCCGCGCGGTAGCCGCGCTCCACCAGCAGGGCGTACAGCAGGAAGATCGCCGAGAGCCCGACCAGGCCCAGCTCCTCGCCCGCCGTGGCCAGGATGAAGTCCGACTTCGCGGCGAAGCCGATGAGGATCGAGTCGCCGAGGCCCAGCCCGGTGCCGAGCAGCCCCCCGGCCGCGAACGCGAAGAGCGACTGGGCGAGTTGGTTGGGCCCCTGGCCCGCCTCGATGGACGCGAACGGGTGCAGCCAGTCCTCCACCCGGACGTGCACATGGGGTTCCAGCCAGCCGACGGCCACCGCGCCCACTCCCGCCAGCAGCAGCCCCACCGCGATCCAGCCGGTGCGGCCGGTGGCGACGTACAGCAGGATGACGAAGAGGCCGAAGAACAGCAGCGAGGTGCCCAGGTCCCGTTCCAGGACCAGCACCCCGACACTCAGCAGCCAGATGGTGACGATCGGCCCGAGCACCCGCCCCGTCGGCAGCTGGAGCCGCTTGAACCGCCAGATCTGGCGCCCCGCGTACGCCAGCGCGTTGCGGTTGGCCGCGAGATAGCTGGCGAAGAACAGCGCCAGCAGCACCTTCGCGAACTCGCCGGGCTGGAGGGAGAATCCGGCGATCCGCACCCAGATCCGGGCGCCGTTCACCGGCGGGAAGAGGATCGGCAGCGCCAGCAGCGCCAGCGCGGCCACCACCGAGACGTACGCGTACCGCTGGAGCACCCGGTGGTCCGGCAGCAGGACCACGACCACGATGCACAACCCGATGCCGAGCGCCGACCAGTTCAGCTGGGCCGGCGCCGCCAGATCGGCCGGGGTCTCCAGGTCCAGCCGGTGGATCAGCACCAGCCCCAGCCCGTTCAGCAGCACCGCGATCGGCAGCAGCAGCGGATCGGCGTACGGCGCCCGCAGCCGCACTGCCACGTGGGCCAGCAGCGCGAGCACGCCGAGCCCGGCGCCGTAGTCGGCGGCGCCGGGCGGGACGGTGCCGGTCTTCGCCAGGCCGACGGCACAGTAGCCGTACACGGAGAGCAGGACGGCCACGACGACGAGACTGAACTCGACGCCTCTGCGCCGGGGGAGGCGAACGGCGGGCGGGGACGGGTCCGCCGGACCCGCCGCCAGGGTCGTTCCGGCCTTGGTGGTCATGTCCGGAACTTACCCAAATGGAAGGATCTGTGTGCCGTGTCGTTCACCTCAGCACCAGCGTGGCGTCTTCCAGGCGTCGATGTAGCGGGCCGAACCCCAGGCCCAGGTGCCGTCGGTGAGCAGGTACCAGATGCGGTTGCCGTTGACGGTCTGGCCCGTGGTCCGGCAGAAGATCTTGACGATCTCGCCGTAGGGCGCGACCCGGATGACGGCGCCACCGCGGTTCGGCGCACTGCGCAGGATCAGCCCGGATCGGGCCGTGACCTGCCCCTTGACGGTCTTCTGTGCGGGGAGGCCGAGGCCCCGTTCGTCGCCGGCGACGGCGGGGGTGGTGGCCGCGAGCGCCACGAGCGCGCCTCCGGCGGCGGCTATGCCGAAGCGCATGAGCAGGATCCGCAGGGACATGTGATGCTCCTCCAGAAAGGGGGCGAAGCTGACTAATCGCCACGTTAGGAGGAGGGGGAACGGGGCGCCTTCTGCGTTGGGCCATCGGGGAAGGCCGACACCGGCGGGCGTGCGGTCGGCACCCGGCGCGCGGGTGGTCGGCACCCGGCGCGCGGGTGGCTCCCGCGTGTACGCGATCAGCACCCGGGCCAGGTCAACAGCCGGGCCAGGTCAGCAGCCGGGCCAGGTCAGCACCCGGGCCAGGTCAACAGCCGGGCCAGGTCAGCAGCCGGGCCAGGTCAGCACCCGGGCGAGGTCAACAGCCGGGCCAGGTCAGCAGCCGGGCCCGGGCAGTCGCACCGCGGCGAGTGCGCCCCCGTCGGAGGCGTTCGAGAACTCCAGCCGCGCTCCCAACGCTTCCGCCTGCCCCACGGCGATCGTCAGCCCCAGACCGTGCCCCTTGGCGGAGCCCTCGGTGCGGAACCGCTGCGGGCCGTCGGCGACGAGGTACTCCGGGAACCCGCCCCCGTGGTCCCGCACGGTCACCACGGGTCCCTCCACGGTGAGCACGACGGGAGGCGCCCCGTGCCGGTGGGCGTTGGCCACCAGGTTCCCCAACACCCGCTCCAGCCGCCGCCGGTCGGTCTCGACGCAGATGTCCTCGACGACCCGCACCTCCGTGCCGGAGCCGGCGTGCGCGGCCACCCGCCCCGCCAGGACGCCCAGCCGCACCTCTTCCAGGTCCAGCCGCTCGCTCCCCGTCTCCAGCCGGGAGATCTCCAGCAGGTCCTCGGTCAGCGTGCGCAGCGCGGCGACCCGGTCCCGTACCAGCTCCGTCGGCCGCCCCGGCGGCAGCAGTTCGGCCGCCGCGTGCAGCCCGGTCAGCGGCGTCCGCAGCTCGTGCGCCACGTCCGCCGTGAACCGCTGCTCGCTGAGCAGCTTCCGCTGGAGCGTGGACGCCATCGTGTCGAGCGCCGCGGCAACCGCCGCCACCTCGTCCCGGGCGCGCGCCGGATCCGTCGTCCGGGGGTCGCCGACCCGGGCGTCCAGGTCGCCCGCGCTGATGCGCCGCGCCACCTGGGAGGTGGTGCGAAGCCGTCGGGTGACCCGGGTGATGCCGAGCGCGCCGAGCGTCAGCGTCACCCCGATCGCCAGCGCCGACGAGCCCAGGATGGCCCGGTCGAGCCCCTCGATCGTGGCCGCGCTCTGCGCGTAGTCGAGCCGTACGGCGAGCGCGCGGCCGTCGGCGGGGGTGGCCGCCCACATCGTGGGGTGGCCGTCGACGACGCCGACCATCGTGCCGCGCCGCCCGCTCTCCGCCAGCGCGCGCAGCGACTTCGGCAGCCCCGGCGGATCGACCCCGGCGTCCGGCGGGAGCCGGTTCCCGGCCTCGTACGCCCGGGTCGCGCTCTCCAGCCGGTCCAGGGCCCGGGAGCGGGCGTCGCTGACCGTCTGGTGGGTGACGGAGACATGCACGAGGGCACCGAGCAGCGCGGCCAGACCGCAGCACATGACGGTGATGAAGGCCAGCGCCTTCCAGGTCAGCGAGGCGGCCCGCCGCCGCAGCCCGGGCCCCTTCCCGGCCCCACGCCCCGGAGACCGCCCGCCCCCCGTCACCCGTCCCCCACCCCGCGCGACCGTCTCCCCGGCAAGCCCCCCGGGCCCGCCGGGAGGGACCCCGGCCTCGGCGGCGCGCCGCACGGGTTCGTCGGGGCGGATCCCGGTCTCACCGGCGGGCCGCATGGGTGTTCCGGTCTCCTCGGGGTGCCGCTCTGGTTCGTCGGGGCGGGTGCCGGTCTCCTCGGGGTGCCGCACGGGATCGCCGGGGCGGGCCTCAGCCTCGGCGGCGTGCCGCCCTGGTTCGTCGGGGCGGGTGCCGGTCTCCTCGGGGTGTCGCACGGGCTCGTCGGGGCGGGCTTCAGCCTCGGCGGCGTGCCGCTCTGGTTCGTCGGGGCGGGCCCCGGTCTCACCGGCGCGCCGCATGGGTTCTCCGGTCGGCATCACGGGCTCCCCGGCGGAGGGACGGACGGCGAGGGCGACGGCGACGGTGCCGAGGCCCAAGGCGAAGCGGCGGCCGGCCCGTCCGACGTCCCCGGCGACCCCCCGACCCGCAGGATCTCGTCCCGGGTCAGCAGCATCGCCCGTTGCTCGGCGTCCCAGTTCCACTGTGTGCGGTACTCGTAGCCGTCGATCGCCGCCGGCGAGCGGATGATCACCGTACGGCCCGCCAGCTCGACCGCGATCACCGCGTCGTCGTTGGCCAGCACCTGCACCAGCCGGCCCTTGCGGAAGGTGTACATCCGCACGGCCGTCTGGTTGCCCGGCAGCAGCCGGAAGCCCACCACCATGTCGTCGTGCCCGTCGCCGGTGAGGTCCCGGTAGTAGGGCTCCAGGACGGGGCACCCGCCCCGCCCGGCGCCCGCGTCGCAGTCGGCCATGCGCCGGCTCGTCCCCCGGTACAGGGCGGCGGAGCCCTCGTAGACGTCCTCGTGCGCGGCGATCTCGGCGCGCACCACCGCCACCGGGTCCACCTTCCGGACGTCGTCGCCGGGGGCCGTGATCCCCTTGACCACCTCGGTCTCGGCCTCGCCGAAGTCGTAGGCGGGGGAGGAGGCGGGCGGCCGCCCGGGCCACAGCCGGGTCGGTCCGTTCGCGGTGGGCGTCGCGCCCGCGCTCACCAGGCCCCCGGAGTCGCCGCAGCCCGTCAGCGGCACGACGACGGCCGCGGCGAACGCGGCGCCGGCGGCCACGCGCGCGGAGCGGCTGCGGAACACGGGACTCCTGGATACGGAAGGGCGGCTTACGGTCCCGTACACCTTATGCGTGGCTCGCCCCGCCCCACTCGGCGAGTCCGCCCGGCCCCGCGAGCCCGCCCTGATCTGCGCCTTCCCCCTGTTCCGCGACTCGGCCCCCAGCCCCGCGAGCCCGCCCTGCTCCGCAGCTTCTCCCTGCTCCGCGACTCGGCCCCCGCTCCGCCCTACTCCGCGAGTTCCTCCAGCTCCTCCAGGAAGCGGACCGTCGGCAGACCCGTGTGCAGGTACTGCACGAACAGCTCGTTGTGCAGTGCCCACGGTGAGCGCCGGGTGCGGATCAGCCGGATCGCCTCCTCGGCGGAGTGCCCGTCGCGGATCAGCGCCTGGGCGACGACGAGACCGGACCGGTTGTAACCGTGGAAGCAGCGGACGAGGACCTTCCGGCCGTCCTCCAGCGCGTCGCACGCGGCCTGCGCCAGCCGCATCACGCCCGCCAGCTGCGTCCCGTCGAGCGGTCCGTCAGGGATCGGCCACACATGGTGCTCGACACCGTCCCCCGGCCCGTACCCGGGCAGCCGCAGCAAGGACAGTACGAGATCGAACTCATCGCCCACGACGGCGAATTCGACTTCTCCGGCGCCGGCCCGCCCCGCGAACTCGTGCCCGCCCATCCACAGGCCGGGCACGATCTCGCTCCACGGTTCGAGCGGAGCCGGAACGTCGGGTTGCTTTCTGCGCGGCGGCAACGGCGGCCTCCCCAAGCCCCTGACGACGGGTCGTCCCCCCAAAGGTATCCGGGTTCTTGCCGATGGAGCACCCCGCCTGTTCCCATGGTCGGGGGTGATGGTGCATGAACGGACTGCGCGTCATACCGACCCGGCGGCACGGACAGGAACGCCTGTACGTGTGCCGGACCGACGGGAGCAACGTCGCCTGGTACGACCGTGAGACGGGCCGGGTGAACCTCCTGAGCGAGGAGTCGAGAGCGGATGTGCTCGCCGCCCTCCACCCCTTCGTCACCGGCCCGGTCACCGTGGGCCCGCCGCCCGTGCCGACCGCCGCCGAACTGGCCCGGCTGAGCCTGCACCCCGACGACGACCTCGCCCCCAACCGCCCCGGCGAGGCCCTGCTCATCGCCCTCGACCGCGACCCCGGACCACCGCACCGGCTGCGCACCGACCCGCGCCGCCGGGCCCTCACCGCCGAACAGACGATCGGGGCGCTGCTGGACGGGCTGGAGGGCGCGGGCTGGCGCACCCTGCACTCGGTGCCGCTGCCCGGCGGGGACCGCATCCACCACCTGGTGATCGGCCCCGGCGGCCTGTACTGCGTCCGCTCCCTCTACGCCCGCAAGCAGCGCGTCACCGTCTCCGACCCCCTCGTCGCCCTCGGCCGCCATGAGCCACGCCCCCTGCTGCGCCGGCTCCGCGCCGACGCCGACCGGGCCTCGTACGCCCTCACCGCCGAGGTCCACCCCGTCCTCGCCCTCGTCGAACCCGCCGGCCTCCGGATCGGCGCGCCCCCGAGAGAGGCCCGCGTCCTGACCGACACCGACCTGCCCGACCTCGCCCGCACCGGCGGCGTGCTCAAACCGGCCGACATCGAAGCCCTGCACGCGACGGCCAGGGACCGGGCCACCTGGACGAGGGTCTGAGCGCCGAAGCCGCCGGAAGCCGCCGGAACCGCCGACCGGAGGACGCGGCCGGGGCGGGGGCCGTCCCAGGGAGGCGCGGGTCTCAGAGCAGGCGGGCCGGCGGCGGTCGCGTCCGGGCGCCCCGGCTCTCAGGGCAACGGGCGCGCGGCGGTCGCGTCGAGGAGGGGGGCCAGCAGGTCGCCGTAGTCCTGGAGGCGGGGGGTGATGTCCGGCGCCCGGAAGACCAGCTGCCCGGGGGAGGCGCACTCCTCGACCTCGGTCCAGGTGACCGGCGCCGACACCGTGGGCTCGGTGCGGGCGCGCAGGGTGTAGGGGGCGGCCGTGGTCTTGCGGGCGGCGTTCTGGCTCCAGTCCACGAACACCTTCCCGGGGCGCAGGCTGCGCGTCATCCGGTGGACCACCCGGCGGGGCATCGCCTTCTCCGCCTCCACGGCCAGCTCCTTGGCGTACTCCGTCACCCGCTCGGACGACGCCCCCCGCACCGCCGCCAGCAGATGCAGCCCCTTCGACCCGGACGTCTTCGCGTGGACCTCGATCCCGTCGGCCGCCAGTCGCTCCCGCAGCCAGCAGGCGACCTCGCAGCACTCCACGACCGTCGCGGGCGGCCCCGGATCCAGGTCGAACACGATCCGGTCGGCCTCGTCGGGTGAGTCGACGGTCCACTGGGGCGTGTGGAACTCGGTGACGAGGTTCGACGCCCACATCAGGCTCGCCAGGTCCTGCACCAGCACCATCCGGGACGGCCCCTCCATCCGCCTCACCTCGGCGGTCGTGACCCACTCGGGCGTGCCCGGCGGCACGTTCTTGGCGAAGAAGAGCTGACCGCCGGGTCCGTCCGGGTAGCGGAGGAAGGACACGGGCCGGTCCCGCAGATGGGGGAGGAGGGCGTCCGCGGTGGTGGCGTAGTAGTGGAGCAGTTCCCCCTTGGTGAAGCCGGTCGCCGGGTGGAGGACCTTCTCCAGATTCGACAGGGCGACCCGGTGGCCCTCCACCTCGGTGATCGGCGTCATGCAACGAGAATCGCATGAAACCAGGACAAAGCGCTTCGGTTCGGGGAGGGCAGTCGTCGGCGGGCGAGGGCGAGCGGCCGGGGATACGGTGTGGATGACTCGGCAGAACCCATCCGAAAGGTGTGTGCTGCTCGTGCGATCCATCTGGAACGGCGCCATCTCCTTCGGCCTGGTCAGCATCCCGATCAAGCTCGTGAACGCCACCGAGAGCCACTCCGTCTCCTTCCGCCAGATCCACACGGAGGACGGGGGCCGCATCCGCTACCGCAAGGTGTGCGAGCTGGAGGAGCGCGAGGTGACGCAGGGCGAGATCGGCAAGGCGTACGAGGACGCCGACGGGACCATGATCCCGATCACGGACGAGGACCTCGCGTCGCTGCCGATCCCGACCGCCAAGACCATCGAGATCGAGGGCTTCGTACCGGCTGAGAAGGTCGACCCGCTCCAGGTGGACGCCGCGTACTACCTGGCGCCGAACGGCGTGCCGGCCGCCAAGCCGTACACCCTGCTCCGGGAGGCGCTCAAGCGCAGCGGGAAGGTCGCCATCTGCAAGTTCGCGCTACGGGGGCGCGAGCGGCTCGGCATGCTCCGGGTGGTGGACGACGTCCTCGCCATGCACGGGCTGCTGTGGCCCGACGAGATCCGTACGACGGAGGGGGTCGCGCCCGACGCGGACGTCACCGTCCGCGACAAGGAACTCGATCTCGCCGACGCCCTGATGGAGACGTTGGGCGAGGTCGACCTCAGCGAGCTGCACGACGACTACCGCGAGGCCGTCGAGGAACTCATCGCCGCGAAGGCGTCCGGCGAGGAGCCGCCGGCCGCGCCCGCCCCGGAGACGGGCGGCAAGGTGCTCGACCTCATGGCGGCCCTGGAGAACAGCGTCCGCGCCGCCAAGGAGTCCCGTGGCGAGGACGTCGCCGCCGTGACCCCCATGCGCACCCCGAAGGAGCCGGCCGGCAAGAAGTCCACGGCCACCGCGAAGAAGTCCGCCCCGTCGGCCGCCTCCGCCAAGAAGTCCACGGCGAAGTCGTCGTCGTCCGAGGGCACCCGGAGCGCCAGGAAGACGACGGCGAAGAAGTCCACGGCGAAGAAGTCCACGACGGCGAAGAGCACCGCGAAGAAGACGCAGGCCAAGGAGACCCAGGCCAAGAAGACGACTCCCCGCAAGCGCCCGGCCTGAGACACGGGGCGCGCGGGTACCGCGCGGCGCGAGGCGAGCGCCCGGCACCGTGCGGCCCGCGACGGCGGCCGCCAGCTCTCTCGCCGGCCCCTCAGGCCCTCACCGCATGTCCCGCCGGGCTCTCAGGCCCTCACCGCATGTCCCGCCGGGCCCTCAGGCCCTCACAGCACCTTCGCCCGTACGAGCGCCGAGAGCACCAGCGTGCCGGGGAGCAGGGGGAGCCAC
The DNA here is from genome assembly GCF_055573455.1 of Streptomyces sp. NPDC030183. NCBI lineage: Bacteria > Bacillati > Actinomycetota > Actinomycetes > Kitasatosporales > Streptomycetaceae > Streptomyces > Streptomyces sp. NPDC030183. The sequence goes on along the minus strand of NZ_JBVIBK010000023.1, from coordinate 111,048 downwards.
ACCGTCAGGACGCGGTAGCCGATGACCGTGGTCGTGGCGACTGTGGCGGGCGCGCCGAAGGCGACCAGGGTGAAGACGAGCGCCGCGTCCATGGGGCCGAGGCCGCCCGGCGCGGGCACCGCACCGGCGGCGGTGCTGGCGACGAGATAGGCGAAGACCATCTGGGGCCAGGACAGCGGCAGCCCGAGGGAGGTCCCGACGGAGGCGACGACGGCGCCCTGGCACAGCGGGAACGCGGCGGCCCCGCCCCACAGCGCGAGGGCCCGTACGGGCCGGCTGTGCACGAGCCGCGTGTCGGTCAGCGCGGTCCGCAGCCCTCCGATGAGCGGCTGCCGCAGCGGCCGTACGGTCGTGATCAAAGTGACCAGGGCCGCCACACTGACCCCGGTGATCGCGCCGACCAGGGCCAGCGTCTCCCCCTTGGGGAGCAGCTCGGTGAGTTTGAGGGTGCCGGGGAAGGCGACCAGGAACGCCAGGATCACCAGGGTCTTGGCGACCGGCTTGACCGCCGAGTAGAGGGCGAGTGAGGCCGTGGCCCGGGGCAGGGGTATGCCCTGGCCGCGCAGGAAGCGCAGGACCACCGCGTGCGCGCCGATGTTGCCCGGCAGCGCGTGGCCCGCGGCGCCCGCCGCGAACTGGGTCGCGATCAGCTGCCCCGGCGGCAGCCGCTCGGGCACCGCGCCCTGCCGTACGAACGCGGCGGCCACGGAGCACAGGGCGGTGAAGAGGACGCCGGCCAGCAGCCACCGCGGGTCGGCGGAGACCAGCCGCGTGGCGCCGTCGTACACCGTGCGCCAGTCGACCGCGGCCCACACGCCGAGCAGCAGCAGTGGCAGCAGGGTGAGCGTGAACCGCAACCGGCGGGCGGTGACGGCGGAACGGCTGGGGACGAGCCGGCGGAGCCCGCTGGGGAGGCGGCTACGGAGGCCCGTGGGGAGGGCGAGCGCGGCGCAGGGCGGCTCGGGGGAGGTCCCGGGGGAGGGGGCAGCGGCGGGATCAGGGATGGGGTCGGTGGCGGTGGGCCGCGGGGGCAGCGGCGCGTCGAGCGGAAGTGGATACAAAGGGCACGTCGTCCTTCCGTGTCGCCGCCGGGCGGACGGGGACCGGACCGGCGGAGGCAAGGCGTGACAAGAACGAGGGGGATGACAGGAGCGTTCCCTTCGGATGTGACGCTCAAGTGTGGGGGAACCGAATTCCCACGGCCGCCGGAGCCACCGTAAGGCGTCCGTACAGGCGTTTTGTATTCTCCCGTGCCGTTGTGCGAACGATGTTGTGATTCGTGTCACGCGAGGTCCGGGAGGTACCGCTTGGCGGGGCGCCCCCGGGGCGTGCGCCGAGTGGCGACGAACGACGGGAACGCCTTCGGGGGAGGGAAGTGACCCCGTGGTTCGTGGCCCAGGACGACACCGGCGGTCCCACCGACGCGCACGAACCGATGTACGCCCGCGTCGGGCCCCGCCCGCCGCGTACAGCCGGGCCACGGGGGCCGCGCCGTCCGGGGAGGCGTGGCCCCGCCGGCCCGACAACCCGTCGACGGCTCGGGGGGCATCGTGCACGGCCAGTAGACTCGCCGGAGTGAAGATCATCGGGGCAGTTCAGTGACCACTCCGCCGCTTCCCGCGCCCAGCCGGGTCGTCGTCTGCCGGGACTGCTGCTGCGGTACCACGAAGCTCCCCGGCGTCGACCACGAGGCCCAGACCGACCGCCTCCGGCAGACGGTCCCCACCCGCGTCTCCACCTGCCTGGACGTCTGCGACCAGGCCAACGTGGTGGTCGTCCAGCCCTCCGCCGAGGGCCGCGCCGCCGGCGCCCGCCCGGTCTGGCTCGGCCTCGTCAACGACCCCGACGCGACCGAGGACATCGTCGCCTGGGTACGAGCCGGCGGCCCGGGCATGGCCCCGATGCCACCCATCCTCGACCTGTACGTCTTCACCCCGCCCCACCGGCGCGGAGCCGTGTGACGGCGGTCGGACGCCCGCCACGGCCAGCACGGCCAGCACGGCCAGCAATGCCGGCACGGCACTCGGCCCCTCCGCACCCTGCACCGGGCACTCGCC
>NZ_JBVIBK010000023.1:106430-108896 GCF_055573455.1 Streptomyces sp. NPDC030183 | reverse complement strand
ACGCCCTCGGCTCCCCGCGCCCGCCCGCCCTCGGCTCCCCGCGCCCGCCCGCCCTCGGCTCCCCGCGCCCGCCCGCCCTCGGCTCCCCGCGCCCGCCCGCCCTCGGCTCCCCGCGCCCGCCCGGCCTCCGCTCCCTCGCCCGCCCGCCCGGCCGGCCGCGCTCCCGCTCACCCTGCGCGGGTCCCCCCGGCCCCCAGCCCAAAGAAACCGAAGCACTCCCCAAGCGCCCCCACCGCCACGAGCCCACCCGGCACACCACCGACCCGGCCGGCACGACCCGGGCCCCGTGCCGTACGGCCCTCGTGGCCGCTCAGGCCGGATAGGCGTGCGTCTGCGTCGCCTTGACCGCGGCCCAGACCTCCGCGCCCGTGTGCAGGCCGAGTTCGGCGGCGGCCACGGTGGTGAGGTCGGCGGCGAGGGGGAGTTCGCCGGTGAGGTCGGCGCGGATCTGGTCCCCGTGGGTCTCCAGCCCGGCGACCTCGCAGCGCCACAGGTTGCGTGCGCTGACGCCGGTGGGGCGCTCGCCGTAGAGCGTCACGGCACTCGGCGGGAAGGTGACGAAGACCGGCCCGGTGAGGTCCTCGGTGGTGGTGATCACGGGCCCGGCGTCGAGCCGTACGGTGTGCCGGTCGGCCACGCCCTTGTAGAGGTTCAGGCCGACGAGATGGGCGATGTAGTCCGTACGCGGATGCCGGGCGATGTCACCCGGCGTCCCCTCCTGCACCACGTGCCCGTCCTCGATGACGACGAGCCGGTCGGCCAGCACCATCGCGTCGAGCGGGTCGTGCGTGACGAGCACGGCGACGGCCTCGAAGTCCGCCAGGTGCCGCCGTAGCTGGGCGCGTACGTCGAGCCGGGTACGGGCGTCGAGCGCGGCGAGCGGCTCGTCGAGGAGCAGCAGCCGGGGCGAGGTGGCGAGCGCCCGGGCGAGGGCGACGCGCTGGGCCTGGCCGCCGGAGAGCCGGCGGGGCTTGGCCCCGGTGTGCTCGGCGAGCCCCATCCGCCCCAGCCACTCGGCGGCCCGCGCCCGCGCCTCCGCCTTGGAGGCTCCGTGACAACGCGGCCCGAAGGCGACGTTGTCGAGGGCGGTCAGATGCGGGAAGAGCAGGTAGTCCTGGAAGACGACCCCGACCGGACGGGACTCGGGCGGCGTACGCTCCAGAGCGGCGCCGTCGAGCCGCAGATACCCGTCCGCGAGCGGCACGAGCCCCGCCAGCGCCCGCAAGGCGGTGGTCTTCCCGGCGCCGTTGGGCCCGAGCAGGGCCACGACCTCCCCGGGCACGACCCGAAGCCCGACATCGAGCCGAAAGTCCCCACGCCGGACGACGAGCCGGGCGTCAAGCCCGACCCCGACCCCGTGTCCGGGGCCCCCGGCCTCACCGCCAGGGTTCCGCCCCTGCTGACTGCTGCTGCCAGGGCCGGTCGGCCCGCTACCCGGATACCCGCTCACGTCATTCCGCTCTGACCACTCTGACCGTCGTTCTTCCTGCCCTCACCGACCCCACCCGCAGCCATGAGGCATTCACGAAACCCCGTTCCCCCTCGCCCCTCTCGCCTCTCGCCTCCCTCACTCCTCACGCCTCCTCACCCCTCTCGTCCTGCCTCATGAGGCACGCATCCAGCGGTCGCGCAGCCCCGCGAGGACCGCGACGGACACGGTCAGCAGAACGAGACTGAGGGCGATGGCGGCCTCGGGGTCGCTCTGGAGGGCGAGGTAGACGGCGAGCGGCATCGTCTGGGTACGCCCGGGGAAGTTCCCGGCGAAGGTGATCGTCGCCCCGAACTCACCCAAGGCCCGCGCCCACGCGAGAACCGCACCGGCCGCGATCCCGGGCGCGATCAACGGCAGCGTCACCCGCCGGAACGCGGTGAACCGGGAGGCCCCCAGCGTGGTCGCGGCCTCCTCGTACCGGGGGTCGGCGGCGCGCAGCGTCCCCTCGACGCTGATGACGAGGAACGGCATCGCGACGAACGCCTCGGCGACCACGACCCCGGCGGTGGTGAAGGGCAGACTGATCCCGAACCACGACTCCAGCCACTGCCCGACCACGCCGTTGCGCCCGAGCGCCATCAACAGCGCCACACCGCCCACCACCGGCGGCAGCACCAGCGGAAGCGTGACGAGGGCCCGTACGACCCCCCGCCCGGGAAACTCCACCCGAGCGAGCAGCCACGCCAACGGCACCCCGAGCACGAGACTCACGGCGGTGGCCGCCGTGGCGCAGAGCAGCGACAACCGCAGCGCCTGCCACACCTCGGGACTGGTCAGCTGGTCGGACAGGTCCGACCAGGGAGCGCGTACGAGCAGGGCGACGAGCGGCAGAACCAGAAAGGCCAGCCCGACGAGCGCGGGCACGAGCAACGGCACCGGCACGGAACTCCGCCGAGGCGAGATCGCACCCCGCCCCCGCCCCCGCCGCGGCCGCACCCCACCCACGCCCGATCCCGCGCCCGAACCGCCAGCCG